>NZ_JBMCZA010000176.1:11980-12719 GCF_048654705.1 Nocardioides sp. CPCC 206348 | reverse complement strand
CGATGTCGCTGGCGACCTTGTCGATCAGCTGGGACAGCCTGGCCGACCGCTGGGCTGCCAGGTCGGTGCACGGGCTGCCCGTGGGGTCCTCCCCGCCGAGGTTCACGCACTTGACGACGATGCTGGCGAAGAGCCCGGACTCGTTGCCGCCGATGCTGAGGGTCACCAGCCGGGTGTCCTTGGTGACGGCATCGAGCTGGGGCGGGACGCGACCGCCGGTCGGGAACTGCGGCTTCTCCAGGTTGATCGCGCGAGCGCCGCCGCAGCTCACGTCGTCGAGCTCGAGGTCCAGCTCGTTGGCGAGCAGGTGGGGGTAGTTGCCGTCGGACTGCAGGCATCCCTCGGCGCCGGTCTGGTCGCCCAGGTACCCGCCGGCGGTGTAGGAGTCGCCGAGCGCGACGTACTTGTCGCCCGCCTCGATGGGCGCTCCCCGGTTCTTGCTCGCGTTGACGTCGTCGGAACAGGCCGTGAGTCCGGCGAGCACGAGCAGCAGGGTGGCGAGCAGCGGCCACCGGTTCACCGCGACACCTCCTCCACTCCGAGCGCAAGGGTCAGGGCGAGGACAGTATCCGGGTCCTCCAAGCGGTCGCCGAACAGGTCGCGCAACTGGTTCATGCGGTAGCGGATCGTCTGTGGGTGCAGGAAGAGCGCCTCCGCGATGTCGTCGCGGCGCCCCTGGTGCAGCAGCCAGGCCCGCAGCGTCTCGCGCAGCTTGGCCGCGGCCGTGGGCCGCAGGTCG
>NZ_JBMCZA010000176.1:6635-11927 GCF_048654705.1 Nocardioides sp. CPCC 206348 | reverse complement strand
AGGTGGGTCTGGGTGTCCCCGGTGAGGCCGAGCGCCCGCGCCCGCATCACCCGGTCGTACGACGCCCGCACGTCGAGCCAGTCCCGGGCCGGCCCGACGAGGCAGTCGCGGTCGCGCACCATCCGCAGCAGCGTCGCGCGACGCCGGCCGTGCGCGTCCGGGACCATCAGCAGCACCGAGCCGTCGAGGTCCGGGAGATCGGCGACCTGGAGCGTGCCGCGCCGGAACAGCTCCTGCAGCGCACCCGCCTGCGACTCCGGCACGATGACGGCCGTCAGGGTCGACGGTGGCGTCCACTCAGCGCGCTCGGCAGCCGCCAGCACGGTCGCCTCGGCGGCACCGGCCAGTAGGTTGCGGCCCAGGCGCTCCATCATCCGTTGCCGGATCCGGCCCTCGGTCGCTGACTCGTCACGGTGCCCGGCGACGCTCGCCGCCGACAGCTCGTCGATGTAGGCGAAGACCATCTCGGCGAAGGACGCCATGGTGGCGGGGTCGATGCCTTGTTCCACGGCGCGTGCGGAGAGGTGCCGCCAGGAGACCCGCGCACCGATCCGGTAGGCCGACAGCAACGCGTCGGCGGTGCGGCCGCTGCGGACCTCGCCGCGCCCCAGCTGGTAGGCGCCGTCCACGGCGGAGGAACGGGGCGCCGGTGCGTCCCGGTCACTGATCATCGACAGGAACCCGCCGAGGGCGACCTGCACGGCGCCGCGGATGGTCTCGCCCATCGGCCCACCGAAGGCGTCCTCGTAGGCCGGTACCTCACGGATGATCTGCACGACCACGTCGTCGGCGACGGCCGCCAGGTCCGATCGCAGTGCGGTGACCGTGGCAGGAGGGAGCAACGCGGCGCCGTCGGGTCGTCGTACCGAACGTCGAGGCATGCGCGGCCCTCCTGCATCTTTGTCTTTTGCGAACAAAACCGGGCAGTAGATTCACCAACTGGTGTCATGAGTTTAGCGCGCCCGACTGCGACGCTTGATGCATGAGCACCACGACCGCGGCCCCCACAGCGGCCGCCCGCGCCGGAAGGCTCACGTCCCGGCTTCGCACCGTCCTCGACGCAGCGGTCACCCCGCTGACCGTCGACGACATCCTCGACCACTTCGCTCCCCTGCGCCCCGGCGCTGCAGTCGGCCTGCAGGGACGCATCGAGTCCGTCCAGGCCGAGACCGCCGACGCCGCCACGATCGTCATCAAGCCCGGCAAGGACTGGGCCGGCCACATCCCCGGCCAGTACGTCCGGGTCGGGGTCGACGTCAACGGTGTCCGCCTCTGGCGCACCTACTCCCTGACCCACGGCCCGCGCCGCGACGGCCGGATCTCGATCACGGTGAAGGCGATCCCCGGCGGTGCCGTCTCCCAGCACCTGGTGCACGGCGCCCGGGCCGGCCAGATGGTCCACCTCGCCCAGGCCGAGGGCGACTTCGTCCTCGACACCTCCGGCGTCGGCCCGACCAAGCTGCTCCTGGTCACCGCCGGCTCCGGCATCACGCCGGTCATCGGGATGCTGCGCAACCTCTACAACCGCTCGAACGCGCACAGCGTCGCCGCCGACTTCGACATCGTCCTCGTGCACTCCGCGATGAGCCGCGACGAGGTCATCTTCGGCGCCGAGCTCCGCGACCACGCCGAGGCCGGCCGGATCCGCCTCATCGAGCGCCACACCGACACCGACGGCCTGCTCACCACGGCCGACCTCGAGACCGAGGTCCCCGACCTCGCCGAGCGCGCGGCCTACGCGTGCGGCCCGGCCGGCCTCCTCGACACCCTCGAGGCGTTCTACGCCGAGCGCCGGCTCACGCTCAACACCGAGCGGTTCCGCGCGGCGATCGTCGACACCGAGGGCGAGGGCGGCACGGTCACCTTCACCGGCGGCAGCGACCAGGTCGTCGAGGCGGACGGCGCCACCCCGATCCTCGACGCCGCCGAGTCGGCCGGCGTCCTCATGCCCAGCGGTTGCCGGATCGGCATCTGCATGGGCTGCGTCCTGCCCATGAAGTCCGGCGTCGTGCGCGACCTGCGCACCGGAGAAGTCACCGTCGCCGTCCCGGGCGAGACCAACCCGGGTGGCGTTCCCATCCAGACCTGCATCAGCGCCGCCGCCGGCGACTGCCACATCGAACTCGAAGGAGCCTCCGCATGACCACCATCACGCAGAAGAGCACCAACCCGATCGCGCACCTGTCCCCCGAGCTGATCGAGGCGCTCGGCGCCGAGCTCGACGCCATCCGCCAGGAGGTCATCGACACCCGTGGCGAGCGCGATGCGGCGTACATCCGCAAGGTCGTCGACGTGCAGCGCAAGCTGGAGCTCGGCAGCCGCGCCGTCCTGCTCGCGAGCATCTTCCCGCCCGCCTGGGTCGCCGGGACCGTCGGCCTGAGCATCGCCAAGATCCTCGAGAACATGGAGATCGGCCACAACGTCATGCACGGCCAGTGGGACTGGATGCGTGACCCGAAGATCCACTCGACGACGTGGGAGTGGGACAACGCGACTCCCTCGGACGCCTGGAAGCACTCGCACAACCAGGTGCACCACGCCCACACGAACATCGTCGGCAAGGACAACGACCTCGGCTACGGCATCATGCGCGTCGACGAGGAGCAGCGCTGGCACCCGTTCTTCCTCGCGCAGCCGATGTGGAACTTCATCAACGCCTGCTTCTTCGAGTACGGCATCGCGGCGTACGACCTCGAGCTCGGCCGCAACCTGCGCATCCCGAAGGACAAGCGGAGCGAGGCGTTCAAGAAGAACCTCAAGGGCACGCTGACCAAGATCCGCAAGCAGGCCACCAAGGACTACGTCGTCAACCCGGCGCTCGCGATCCCGACCGGGTCCTTCCTGCCGGCCCTGGCGGCCAACTTCACCGCCAACCTGGTCCGCAACGTGTGGTCGCACTCGGTGATCATGTGCGGTCACTTCCCCGAGGGCGTCGAGACCTTCGAGCTCAAGTCGATTCCGAAGAACGAGACCCGCGGCGAGTGGTACCTGCGCCAGATGCTCGGATCGGCCAACTTCTCCGGCTCGACCGCGCTGCACATCATGAGCGGCAACCTGTCGCACCAGATCGAGCACCACCTCTTCCCCGACCTGCCGAGCAACCGGTACGCCGAGGTCGCGCCCAAGGTGAAGGCCGTGTTCGACAAGTACGAGCTGACCTACCTCACCCGCCCGTTCATCCCGCAGGTCGCCAGCGCCTGGCACAAGGTCGTCCGGCTGTCGTTCCCGAACGGCTGGCTCGAGACCACGAACGCCAGGAACCTGCCGACCCAGCTGGTGGCGCTCTACAAGATCTCCACCGCCGACAAGCGCAAGCGCCGCGTCATGCTGAAGCTGCTCGAGCGCAAGGCCAAGCAGGACTTCGCCGCGGCGGACACCAAGGCCGCCTGACCATCCGGTGCCGTACGACGTGACCCACGTCGTACGGCATCGTGGTTACTGAGCAGTAGTATCGGTCCATGAGCAACCACCCCAGCCAGGTGACCTGCACGATCACCGACGGCATCGCGCACGTCCGGCTGGACCGGCCGGACAAGCTGAACTCGCTGACCCTGGACATCCTCGATGACCTCGTCGCGACCGCGACGATGCTGCGCAAGGACAAGTCCCTGCGCGCGGTGGTCATCAGCGGCGAGGGTGACGCGTTCTGCGCAGGACTCGACTTCGCGTCGGTGCTCCGCAACCCGGTGGGCGTCGCGAAGGCGTTCGTCCCGCGGCCGCTCCGGGGCACGAACACCTTCCAGGAAGCCCCCTGGGCCTTCCGCCGGATCCCGGTCCCCGTGATCGCGGCCGTGCACGGCCACTGCCTCGGCGGTGGGCTGCAGATCGCGCTCGCCGCGGACTTCCGGATCGCCACCCCCGACTCCCGCTGGTCGGTCCTCGAGGGCAAGTGGGGCCTGATCCCCGACATGTCCGGCATCCAGGCGCTCAAGGAACTGGTCGGCATCGACCAGGCCAAGCTGCTCACGATGACCGCGGAGATCTTCGACGGCTCCCGCGCCCTCGAGCTCGGCCTGGTCACGAAGCTCGACAACGACCCCGTCGCGGCCGCGTTCCGGCTCGCCGAGCAGCTCACCCAGAAGTCCCCTGACGCCCTGGCCGCGGCCAAGCGGCTGTTCAACGACAGCTGGAACTCCTCGCCGCGCAGGACGTTCGCCCGGGAGCGCATCGAACAGGCCTTCCTGCTAGCCGCCCGCAACACCAAGGCGGCCCGCGAGGCCGCCTTCAAGAAGGCCGACGCGTCCTACGGGCCGCGGGTGCGCTGAGCCCGCATCGTCGAGTATCGGCCGGGATCGGATCAACCTGGTTGATCCGGTCCCGGCCGATCATTTTTCTGCCCCGAAGCTGTCGTATCAGCGTGGGTCCCTTCGTCGTCCTAGTGAAGGAACCTCACGACTCGGCCAAGGAGACAGGACCATGTGGGACACGACCCCGAACACCCAGCAGCACCTCAGTCACGACCTGCCCTGCCCGGCCTGTGGGCACGCGGTGCACACCTACCTCGCCTGCAGCGACACGTGCGCGTGCCAGCCGACGATCATGCCCGGTTCCGTCCCGCTTGCCGCCTGATCCGCGCTTCAGCGGCCCTTGG
Organism: Nocardioides sp. CPCC 206348; assembly: GCF_048654705.1. Classification (NCBI taxonomy): domain Bacteria; kingdom Bacillati; phylum Actinomycetota; class Actinomycetes; order Propionibacteriales; family Nocardioidaceae; genus Nocardioides; species Nocardioides sp. CPCC 206348. Next base: position 7,336 of record NZ_JBMCZA010000176.1, on the reverse strand, counting down.
GCCCGAACAGTCGAGACCGCCAGCTACGCGTCTCGGTGATGCCACCGTCGTGCGGCGGACGTGCCGGCGCCGGAGCGGGAGCAGGGATCCTCGGCTCACCACCGACCAGGCCGCGGACGAACGCGTCGACCTGCCCCATGTGGTAGCCCTCCCGCAGCCGCACCGGCGTGAAGCGGGCGCCGCTCACGAGCGCAGCAATGGCAGCCGGATCGTTCGCGACCGCGACGATCCGGTCGAGGAAGGCGTCGACCTCACCCATGTCGTAGCCCTCCCGCAACCGGACGGGGGTGAATCGAACCTCGGCCACCCGCAGGGCGATGTCGTTGCTGGTCACGGCTTCAGGCTAGGCCAGTCCCGGTGGAGCGACGGCTGCAGCAGTACGGCGACCAAGGCCGACCACACGGCAAGGGCCTGCAGGAACCAGAGGACGGGCACGGCCAGTGCGGCGAACCCGACCCGCCACCCCCGGCGCCGCGCCAGCACGAGCCAGGCCGCACCGATCGCGACGACCAGCACGGACAGGGCGGCCCCCAGGCCCACCCAGGCGATCGCCTGCGCGCGGCTGCCGTCGGCGTCGCGGGTCCGCACCGCCGCGATGAGCGCTCCCACCAGCACCACGGGATAGGCGAGGAACATCGCCGCCGTACCCAGCCCCACGGCGAGCGCCCGGACCCGAGCACCGTCGCGGTGCTGCCGCAAGG
>NZ_JBMCZA010000176.1:2765-6625 GCF_048654705.1 Nocardioides sp. CPCC 206348 | reverse complement strand
AGCACCACGGGATAGGCGAGGAACATCACCGCCGTACCGAGCCCGACGGCGAGCGCCCGGAACCGAGCGACGTCGCGGTGCTGGCGCAGGTCCGCCATGCTCCGTACCTGCACCACCGCGTCCAGCGCGATCAGGGCGAACGCCTCGGACCGGTTGCGGGTCCACCGCAACGGACCCGGGGCGCCGGCCCGCGTCGAGGTCGAGTCCAGCTCCTCGATCCGGGGCGGCACGTCGGACCCGGCGCCCTCCATGGTCGGACGCCACGCGAGGCTGGCGAACCCTCCGAACCGGCGCAGCAACCGCATGTTGCAGTGCGTCGAGGTGACGTCGGGGTCACCGGCAGACCCGGAAGCCGCTCCGGTGCCGCGGTCCAGGCGCAACGCCTCGTCGGCTGCGGACAGCCGGCCGAACGCCGTGGAGGCCGAGCTGAACCGGTGGGCGACCCGCAGCGCGAGCAGGGGCGGTACGGCGTCGCCGCTCTTCATCCGCTCGTTCAGGTCCTTCTCGAACGCCGCCACCGCCCGTCGTACCTGATCCCTTGCGGGCGTCTCGTCCTGCTCCCAGGCGACGACGTAACGACCGCGCGCCAACGCCAGGCCATGGTCGTAGGCTCGCACCGGATCCGCGAAGTCGTCGTCGGGGACCCGGGTCACCCGGGTCCAGGCGCGCGGCGTCGTACGGCGCAGGGCCTCGAGGGTTTCGACGTCGCTGTCGGCGACGAGCAGGATCGCATCGGTGCGAGCCCACGGGTAGTCGATGATGCTGAAGTTCTCCCGCAGCGCATCCAGCGCGCGATCGCCGCCGGTGAGCCGCATGATCACGGTGTAGACGGGCAGTCCCTGGTCCGCGGAGATCGGGTCGTTGACGATGTCGAACGGCAGGGATGCGACCACGCGCAGCTCCGGTCGCTGCGGGCCACGGAGGTCGTTCACCAGCGCCGGGTACCCGGCGCTGGTGGAGACCAGGGCACCGGTCACGAAGACGACGACCGCGCCGAGCAGCAGCGAACCCGCCAGCCCGATCGGCAACACGGACGCAGCAGCGCTCGTCAGCGCGGCGCTCGTCAGCGCGAGCAGATGGTGCCGTGGCCGGACGATCGGCAGCACCGTCGGCCGCCTGACCCCGGCCCGTTGGCGCCGTACCCGCATCGCAACGGCATCGAGGTCTTGCTGCGCGCAGCGGACGAACTCGATCGTGCGGCCGGGAAAGTGCTCCTGCACCTCGACCACGAGTTCCTCGGCCGGGCGGACGCAGGCGGCGATGACGACGGCCTCGTCGGTGAGGTCGCACGCGACCCAGCCGAGCTCGACCATCTCCTCGACATCGAGCTCGTCGAGGAGCTCGTCGGCGGGCGGTTGCTGCACCAGGTCGCGGTCCTCGGCCTCCCACTGCCTGACCAGGGCCGCGTAGAAGTCAGCGTTCGAGCTTTGCCCGTCGTCGATTCCTGCCACGCCGATCCCCCCACCGCAAAGAGCCTGTCCAGGGCCCTCCCCCCTCGAGGGTAGGTGGTCCGCAACTGCCCGTCGGCGGTACGAGAAACCTTTACCTCAGGGGTACTGGAGGTCGACCGTCGCTTCGCTGATCTCCCACAGCTTCTTCGCCGCGCCCTCGTCCCGCGCCAGCTTGCTGCGCCCGACGATCCGGGGCGTCCCGACCATCTGGTTCAGCCCGCTCGGACCGACGAAGGTGTTGCCCGGCAGGTCGTCGGTGGCCGCCATCAGGGACGGCCAGGCACCCGCGGCAGCCGACTGCGAGATCACCTTGACGGTGGCGTCGAGGATCGACGCTATGCCACCTCCGGAACGGCCGTACTGGCCGTTGGCAGCGAGGTGGGTCCCGGCGAAACCGGGATGGGCTGCGACCGCCCGGACCGGCAGGTCTGCCGCGCGCAGGCGTCGGTCGAGCTCGGCGGTGAACAGGAGGTTGGCCAGCTTGGACTGCCCGTAGACCCGCCACTTGCTGTAACGCCCGGTCTGCTCCCGCGGATCCCCGAGCGGCGCCTTGCCGGCCCAGTGGTGGAACATCGACGCCACCGAGACCACGCGCCCGTCCGCACTCTGCACGAGCTGGGGCAGCAGCAACCCGGTCAGAAGGAACGGCCCGAAGTGGTTGGTCGCCATCTGGAGCTCGAGGCCGTCCGCCGTCCGGGAGTACGACGTCCCCATCACCCCGGCGTTGTTGATCAGTACGTCGACCGGGCCGAGCTGTTGCGCCGCGGCCGCCGCGGCGCGCACCGAAGCGAGGCTGGCCAGGTCCAGGTGCAGCGCCTCGAGCTTCGCCTCCGGCACCTCCGACCGGATCGCCGCCACCGTCTCCTCGACCCGGGCCGGGTTCCGTCCGGCGAGCACCACCCGCGCACCGCGCCGGGACAGCTCGAGGGCCGTGTAGTGGCCCAGGCCCCCCTGCGTCGGGCCGGTCACCACGATCGTCCGGCCGGTCTGGTCGGGCAGGTCGGCGACGTTCCAGTTCATGACGGTCCTCAAGGTGTGGTCGCGAGCCGCTCGACGACACGTCGACCGAGCTCCTGGTCTCCTGTGACAACGACGGACCCAGGCTCCGCGGCACGGCGTCCGCCCGCGAGCACGATGAAGCTCTCCCGATCGGTGTCGATCCGCACCGTCGGGGCGTCCGGTACGACGTCCAGCCGGCGACCCCGGCCGTCGTCACCGATCTCCACCGCAACGGTGGGACTGCCCGCGACGGCCAGCACGGCCGTCGTACCCGCGGGCGGCTTCACGCGCTTGCCGACCACGAACCCGAAGGCCTCGGACAGGTAGTCGGCCGTGTGCTGCGCGCCGGCGCTGTCCATCCCGCCCGGGCGGCCGACCGCGCGGCGGATGTCCTGCTCGTGCATCCAGATGTCGAGGGGGCGATTGCGCAGCAGGGTGCGCTGGTTCCAGCCGATCAGCCCGAAGATGCCGTCGGCGGGCGCCGCCCCGTCGCTCGGCAGGTCCGCGACGAGGCGGTCGTGGCGGGCGCTCGTGGTGGAGCGGAGCTCCTCGATGATCGACGCCGGCTCACGGTCGCGGCGAGTGACCACACCGATCTCGGTGAACTGGCTCATCGGGCCGGTGATGTGGGGTGCGTCCGCGATCTCCGCGGTCTCGTCCGGCCCACCCGCCAGGATCGATTCGAGGTGCGCGGTGTGGGAGGCGACGGCCTTCACGTCCCACCCGGCCAGGTCCGTGGGCGTCGCCCAGGCGTCGGGGCCGAGCTCCTCGAGCAACGCCACGAGGTCTCCGACCGAGGTCCACCAGGTGTCGACGTACCCGGCCAGCAGCTCCTGATCGCTCATGGCGCCGATGCTAGGGGGTCAGTACGACGCCGCGACCTCGACGTGGTCGTAGGAGCCCGTGAACCTGGAGTAGTTGGTGCAGCTCAGTTCCTCGGTGTTGCCGTGGGAGATGTCACCGCTCGACGTGCAGTTGACCTCACCGACCTCCGTGTCGTCGCCGTCGAGGAACGTGAAGTTGAGGTAGACCGACTCCCCCGACTCGTCGGCGCGGTCATTGGTGCCCTTGAGCCCGCTGATCGTCTCGCCGGTGTACTCGTCCTTCGGCGACGCGACGGACCACCCGTCGGCGTACTCGACGCCGTCGATCTCGAACTCCTCGCCGACCTCGAGCGTGATCGGGTTGTTGCTGCCCCCGACCCGGTCGGGATCGAACTCGTCCAGCGCGTCATCGACGGTGTTCGCGCCCCAGATGAGCAGCCCCACGGCGCCACCGCAGACCACCAGGACGAGCAGCACGATCACACCGACGACGATCGCGATGACCTTGCCGCTGCCACCCGAGGGCTTCTGCCCGTACGGCGACGGGGCGCCGTAGCCGCCCGGAGGCGGGGCGTAGCCGCCGGGA
>NZ_JBMCZA010000176.1:0-2719 GCF_048654705.1 Nocardioides sp. CPCC 206348 | reverse complement strand
GGCGGGTTGTAGCCACCGGCAGGCGGTGGCGCGACCGGCCACTGCTGCGGCTGGCCGGGCTGGCCGGGCTGGCCGTAGGGCGGGTTCTCGTTGGGCTGCTCCGGCGGTTGCGTCACGGGACCCTTCCTACCCCGCACAGGGGTCGGGCAACCAGTCCCATCCGGCCCGAAAAAAGGGCAACGGCCGCCCCGGGAGGTCCCGGAACGGCCGTCGTACCCGTTGATTCAGGGGTGAATCAGAACGCAGCCTCGTCGAGGTCCATGATCGCGAGGTCGGTGGCCTCGGCGATGCGGAGCTCGGCCGTGATGCGCGGCAGGTTGAGCTGCGCGAACCACTGGGCGGCAGCAACCTTGCCCTCGTAGTAGGCCTTGTCGCCACCAGCAGCGTCCAGCTTCTCCAGGGCCACCTCGGCGCCGCGGAGCAGCAGCCAGGCGCAGACCACGTCACCGAGCGCCATCAGGATGCGCGTGGTGTTGAGACCGACCTTGTAGATGTTGCGGAGGTCGCCGCCGGAGTTGACGTCGGACGACATCAGGTCGTTGATCGCCAGGCCCACGAGGCCCTGGGCGTCGTCGAGCGCGGTCGCGAGCAGCGCACGCTCGTTCTTGAGACGACCGTTGCCGGCCTCGGCCTCCACGAACGCCTTGATCTCGTTGGCCAGGTGGCCGAGCGCCGTGCCCTGGTCCTTGACGATCTTGCGGAAGAAGAAGTCCTGGCCCTGGATGGCGGTCGTGCCTTCGTAGAGCGTGTCGATCTTCGCGTCGCGGACGTACTGCTCGATCGGGTACTCCTGCAGGAAGCCCGAACCACCGAAGGTCTGCAGCGACTCGGTGCCGAGCAGCACCCACGAACGCTCCGAGCCGTAGCCCTTGACGATCGGGAGCAGCAGGTCGTTGACCGCCTCGGCCAGCTTGTCGTGCTCGCCGGACGCCTTCGCGATGGCGACCTTGTCCTGCCAGGTCGACGTGTAGATGACCAGCGACCGCATCGCCTCGGCGAACGACTTCTGGGTCATCAGCGAACGACGGACGTCCGGGTGGTTGGTGATCGTGACCCGCGGCGCGGCCTTGTCGGCGGCCTGGGTCAGGTCGGCACCCTGGACCCGCGTCTTGGCGTAGTCGAGCGCGTTGAGGTAACCGGTCGAGAGGGTCGCGATGGCCTTGGTGCCGACCATCATGCGGGCGTTCTCGATGACGTCGAACATCTGGCGGATGCCGTCGTGGACCTCGCCGAGCAGCCAGCCCTGGGCTGCTTCGCCGCCGCCGACCTGCGGGTCGCCGAAGGTGAGTTCGCAGGTGTTGGACACCTTGATGCCCATCTTGTGCTCGACGTTGGTGACGTAGACGCCGTTGCGCTCGCCGGTCAGCTCACCGCTCTGGTGGTCGAAGTGGTACTTCGGGACCAGGAAGAGCGAGAGGCCCTTGGTGCCCGGACCGCCGATGCCCTCGACGCCCTTCGGGCGGGCGAGGACCAGGTGCATGATGTTCTCCTGCAGGTCCGACTCGGCGCTGGTGATGAAGCGCTTGACGCCGGAGATGTTCCAGGAGCCGTCCTCGTTCGGCGTGGCGAACGTCTTGCCCGCACCCACGTCGGAGCCCGCGTCGGGCTCGGTGAGGACCATCGTGGCGCCCCAAAGGCGCTCGACCATGATCTCGGCGATGCGGATGTCGCGGGCAACGCCGTTGGCGTTCTTGAAGACGACCGAACCCATCGACGGGCCGGTGCAGTACATCCAGATCGGGGCCTGCGCACCGAGGACCATCTCGCCGGTCGCCCACACGAGCGACGGCGGCGCGGTGGTGCCGCCGATCTCCTCCGGGAGGCCGAGTCCCCAGAAGCCGGACTCCATCCAGGTGTCGTAGGACTTCTTGAACGACGCCGGCAGCGGCGCGGTGTTGGTCTTGGGGTCGAAGACAGGCGGGTTCCGGTCCGAGTCGACGTACGACGCGGCGAGGTCCTCGCGGGCGATGCGCTCGACCTCGCTGAGGATCTCGCGTGCGGTGTCCGCGTCCATCTCTTCGTAGATGCCGGTCCCGAGGTACTCCTGGACCTTGAAGAGCTCGAACAGATTGAACTCGATGTCGCGGAGGTTGCTCTTGTAGTGGCTCACTGTCCCACCGTTTCTAACTCGAATTGAAGAGTGCTACTCGTCAGTAACTTAATGATACGGGGGGTGCTTGCTGCGGGCAAGCACGGGGCGGGTGGTTCTGCCTCACACCAACGAACTACGCCTGCACCCCTCACGGACCCCTAGGTCGAGTGAATCGATCGAGCAATCTGACACACTTGGGTCCATGCGCGTCTCCGCGAAGTCCGACTACGCCCTGCGCGCCCTGATCGCGATGGCCTCGCGCTCCGATGGGCGGGCAGTCAGCGCCGAAGAGCTCGGCCGCCTCCAGGACATCCCTCACGGGTTCCTCCAGGCGATCCTCGCCGACCTCCGCCGCGCCAGCATCGTGATGTCGCAGCGCGGCCAGTCCGGTGGCTGGCGGATGGCCCGCGAGGCCGACACCGTCTCGGTCGCGGACGTCATCCGCGCCGTCGACGGCCCGCTCGTCTCCGTCTACGGCCTGCGTCCCGAAGCCGTGAACTACAACGAGTCGGCCGAGGTCCTCCAGCACGTCTGGATCGCCGCCCGCCGCGCGCTGCGCGAGGTCTTCGAGGACGTGTCGATCCAGCAGCTCGCCGACGGCGTACTCCCCGAAGCCGTCACGTCCCG
>NZ_JBMCZA010000175.1:4546-10072 GCF_048654705.1 Nocardioides sp. CPCC 206348 | reverse complement strand
CGCATCTGGTGCGTGCCGAGCGCAGGTGAGCGTCCGGAAGGGGCATCCGCTGGATCAGTGGAAGGTGTCCTCGGCGTTCTTGTTGGTGACCGCGGGGTCGAAGTTGTCGACGTCGACGTTGTCGCGGTTGGCCGCGCTGTGCTCGATCGCGTCCTTCACGGCGAACTTGTCCTTGCCCTGACCACCGACCAGGTGGTCGTAGGCCGGGGTGACCTCGTGCGACTCGATGGTGTCGTCGCCGTACTGGCCCTCGACCCAGTCGACGCCCTCGTACCCGTTGAGGTAGTCGTTGCCGTCGCCGCCGTACAGGTCGTCGGAGCCGTCGTTCACGTTGACGCCGGCCCAGCTGTAGAGGGTGTCGTTGCCCTCTTCGCCGCGGATGATGTCGTCACCGGCGCCCCCGTTGATGGAGTCGTTCTCGGTGCCGCCCATGATGAAGTCGTTGCCGGCTTCGCCCTCGACCCGGTCCATGCCGCTGCCGGTGTAGATCTCGTCGGCGCCGCTGCCGCCGTACACGGTGTCCGCGCCGGTGCCGGAGAGGACCTCGTCATCGCCGCCGGAGGCGAAGATCGTGTCGTTGCCGGAGGTGCCGTAGATCTTGTCGGCGCAGGCGGTGCCGTACGTGGTGACGCCGGCCTTCGCGACGATGATGTTGCCGTCAGTGCAGGGGGCGGCCTGGGCGGCGGTGCCGGTGGCGGTGAGGCCGACGACGGCGGTGGCGCCGACGAGGGCGAACTTGGCGGCGAAGCGGAAGGCGGTGCTGGTGGTCATGGCGTGTCCTTGGAGGTGAGATGGTCGCTCCGGACGTCTGCCGGGCTCGTGTGGGTAAGAGCGCCGGCTCTGCCTGACCTTGCAAGAACTTCCACTTTTCTTTTCTGGGGTGCGCGTTCGCCTGCTGTCCTCGTTCAGCTGCGCGCTTCCGCGTCCCTGGCGAGCAGTGCCATCCGCAGGCGGGTCGCGTCGTCGGGCCGGGTGGGGTCGTAGCCGGTCAGGCCGGCGAGCTTCCTCATGCGGTTGTCCACGGTGTTCGGATGCGCTGACACGAGGCGCGCGGTCCGGTGCCGGTTGCCGCCCGTCGCCAGGAAGGCGCGCAAGGTGGCGAGCAGGGGGTCGTCCCCGATGGGGGCGAGCATCCGGGCGAGGGCCGTTCTCGCGGCGCCCGGACGGGTGACCTGGTACTCGAAGGAGACGTCCTCCAGCCGGTAGGTGCCCGGCGGTCGCTCCAGGAGGAGGACGACGTCGAGGACCTCCCTCGTCAACCGTGCTGCAGCAGCGATGTCATCGGGTGCCGCCGTGGTCACCGCGGCCGTCACCGGCGCCTGGGCGACGTCCTCGAGCCGTTCGGTGAGTGCCTTCCCGTCGGCGATGCCGGGCGTGAGGGGGATGAGGGCGAGCCCGCCGGCAGGAGTCAGCGAGGCCATCGGTTGTTGCCCGTCGCAGACCTCGCGCAGCAGGGAACGGACCCTGCGCAGCTTGCGCCGGGCGGCCATGCTGGCGTCGACCCCCGGCTGGAGCTCGTCAGCATGGCGGGCGATCGACAGGGCGAGGACGGAGTACTCGTCGGCCAGGGCGTACGTCTCCAGCGCCGGGCGCGGGGCACCGGTCAGCAGGGACTCGAGCATGCCGTCGGCGACCGTGCGCGAGCCCGTCTCGATCTGCTGGAGCTCCTCGAGGAATCCCCCGGCGGCGGTCGCGCTGACGACGCCCAGGAAGTCGGTGATCCGCCCCACCAGGTCCGTGCTCAGCGAGACGTGCTCCTGCCCGGCGAGGACAGCCAGGCGCTGCACGACCACCCGTGCGACCAGGTGGTACGCCGCCATGATCATCTCGAGCGAGAGGCCCTCCTCGGCCCGCCGGGCGGCGGAGACCCGGATCTCCTCGAGATCGTGCGGCGCCGGCAACTCGCCCGTGGCGATGGTCGTGATGAACAGCTCGATGTTGTTGCGGATGGTCCTGGCGACGTCCCCGTGCAGGAGCTCGCCCGGCACGGCGGCGTACGGCTCGATCTCGGCGGCGAGGGCGCGGGTGCCGGCGTCGACGAACTGGCGACGGTGGCGCCGCATCAACTCCTCGAGCCTGTCCCCGTCGAGTTCCATCCACACTCCTTTGTTGTGATGACCTCACAGCACGGTAACCGAAAAGGTGGGCAAACTGCCGATGTCGGTGGAGCAAGGGCACAGGGAGACTCGGCGTCATGTACCTGTCACGGCAAGAGAGAGAAGACCCATGACGCTCCGCAAGACGCTGGCCGGCCTGTTGGCGGCCGGGATGTTGACCGCCACCCCCGTCCTCGCCGTCACGGCCCCCGCCGAGGCCGCCACCGCCGATCCGGTCGTCATCGTCCCGGGACTCTTCGGCAACGGGCCCGGCGCCGCCCAGGTCGGTTACGCCTACCTCCAGGCGCGACTCGTGTCCGCTGGCTTCGACGTCGAGGTGTTCGCCGCCCCCGACTACGGGACCGGCGACATCCACGCGAACGCCGCACGCCTGGGCGACTTCATCGACGACGTGCTGGCCGAGACCGGGGCCGCCAAGGTGGACCTGGTGGCGCACTCCCAGGGCGGCGTGATGGCGCGCGACTACGTCAAGACGCTCGGCGGAGACGCGAAGGTCGATTCGCTCGTCATGTACGGCACGCCCAACTACGGCACCCAGGTCGCCTCGCTCGCGACCCAGTGGGGCGGCGGCAGCTGCTTCGCCATCGTCGGCTGCGCCCAGCAGGCGATCGGCAGCTCGTACCTCACCGCCCTCAACGCGGGCGACGACACCATCGGAGCGGTGCGCTACACGGCGATCGCCACGGAGTACGACAGCGTCACGACGCCGTACGAGAACGCCTTCCTGAACGCAGGCGACGGCAACATCACCAACGTCACCGTGCAGTCGCAGTGCGGCGCCTGGCGTTGGGCCGACCACTTCTCGATCACGTACGACGCCGTCGTGGTCGACGGCGTGGTGGACGCGCTCAAGGGCGGGCCCGTCCAGATGAACTGCTTCGCCTTCTGAGCGAAGTACCAAAGAGGGAGCGGAAATGAAGATGTTCAAGAAGATGGCGCTGGTGTCAGCGGCCGCGATGGTGACGATCCTGTCGGGAGCAGGCGTCACCTCGGCCCAGGCCACCAGCGCGGCTGCGCCCAGCAGCGGATGGAACGACTGGTCCTGCCAGCCGAGCGCGGCCCACCCGGAGCCCGTCGTCCTGCTGCACGGACTCGGCGGTCAGGCGGTCACCAACTGGTTCTACCACGCGCCGAAGCTCGCAGCCGCGGGCTACTGCGTGTACTCGACGACCTACGGCGAGGGCCTGTTCGGCGAGCTCGTCGGAGGACTCGGCTCGATGCGCACCAGTGCCGTCGAGGTGGGCGAGTTCGTGGACGAGGTCCTCGCGGCGACCGGTGCCGCGGAGGTCGACCTGGTCGGCCACTCCGAGGGGACGACGGTCGCCACCTACTACCTGAAGTTCGAAGGTGGGGCCGCGAAGGTCAAGCACTTCGCCGGGTTCGGCACCAACGTCAAGGGCAGCACGCTGAACGGCCTGACCACGCTGATCAACGCAGCCATGCCGCTCCTGCCCGCCGTCACCCAGTTCGTCCGGGAACAGTGCGCGTCCTGCCTGGAGTTCCTCGCGCCCAACCAGTTCCTCACCGACCTGGCGGCGGGTGGCTTCACGGTTCCTGGTGTCACCTACACCTCGATCATGTCGAAGTACGACACCGTCGTGACGCCGTACTCCAACGGCCGGATCGACGAGCCGGGCGTGAACAACATCGTCCTGCAGGACAAGTGCGGGTTCGACTTCTCGGGCCACCTCGCCATGGCGGTCGACCCCAACGTCAACCTGTTGATCAGGCGCGCGCTGGATCCCGAGAACGCTCCGGCGATGCGGTGCTCCGTGGTGTTCCCGGCCCCGTTCTGACGCGCAGGCTGCGAGGTTCCCGACCCAGATCAGTGGCCGGGAGCCTCGCGGTCGGCGTACCGCTTCCATTGAGCGTCCACGACCGCCGCGAGCAACGCCCGGGCGCCCCCGTCGTCGCCGGCGCTCGCTGCACGGAACGACAGCAACTGCTGGCCGTCGCGCACCAGCACCATGTGCTCGATGGTCTCGACCGGATCGGCCTCGTCGACCTCGGTCGAGACCGTGGCGTACGCCGTCGCTTCGTCACCGCGGTCCGACACGGACTCCGGCACGACGATCTTGATCGCGACGTCGCGCACCCGATCCTCGGCGAAACCGCCGGCGCAGGCCTCGAGGGCGTCCTCGACCAGCGCGAACACCTGCTCGGCGTCGTCGTCGGCGTAGGTCAGCAGCTGCACGTTCACCCACGGACCGAGCCGCGGCGTCTTCGCCTGCACCCGCTCGGACCGGACGGGCTCCGGATCCAGGTCGACGATCGCGGAGAGGGGTTGGCACGCTTCCGGGTCGGCCACCCGGTCGTCAGCGAGCCCGGGCAGATCCTCCGGACCCACCTCGGCGTCGCCGACGGTCGAGCCGCTCTGGAGGAGGGCGTCATCGAGAGCCTCCGCCGAGAGCACGCCAGCGGGGTCAGCGGACCTCTCGTTGTCGGCACCACCTCCGCAGGCGCTGAGGGCCAGCGGCACGACGAGGGCGAGCAGGACGAGACGGTGGTGGGGCATGGATCTACTCCGAGAGGAAGAGGCGGGCTCGGTGACGGCAGGCGGAGAGACTGGTGCCGGGGACACGGGGCACGCACACCGACTCGTCAGGCCGCGCCTCGATCACACCAGCATCCGCGCCTCAGTAGTACCAGGGGGACGATTCGACGGGATTCCAGGCACTGTCGACAACTGCCGAACGATGCCGGAGAAGCGCCTGTGACCTGCGCAAACGCAGCAAGAGTGACGTTTGTCGTTGTTGGCTTCAAAGTGCCGCTTCGTGGCCGTTTGCGGACTTTTTGCGGACCGACCACCCACGACACGTGTCGCGATCATCTACGTGAGGTCGACGACGGTGGCGTCAAGGTGACCTCCGATGAAGGCTGCCGCACTGGAGCGCATGCAGCGGTCAGCCTGCTTCGGCGCCACGATCGTCCGGAGTCGCCCGGCTCGGCCTGCGGGTAACGCTCTTGGTGTCCGGGCGAACGATCTTCCGATCGGGGGCGGACCGAGCCTCCCTGATCTCCGCCACGAGGTTGGCAAAGGAATCCTCTCCTCCCCGCAGGCGGGCCGAGGCGCGCCGACCGCGGATAATCAGGTTGAGATCCTCCGGAAGGATTCCCTTGTCGAGCAGCCTCTGCGCCATGGGAGCATCGTCGTCGCCCAGGCCCGCCCGGCGCCAGATCGCTTCGGCGGCTTGATCGACTCCGCTCTGGGTCCAGGACGTGGTTCGCGGTCGCTCGACCAACTGCTGCTCTGGCAAGCGCCTTCGGCGTCGCGGGGGCAGCGGGAGCCGCGTGGCGGGCGGCCGTGCGAAGCGGGCTGCAATCTCCTTCAACCGCGCCTCGTTGGCCGCAGACACCCGGGACGCCGCTCCCCGTGGTCGCTCACCGAAGCTCGAGCCTGTAGAGGTCT
>NZ_JBMCZA010000175.1:3639-4536 GCF_048654705.1 Nocardioides sp. CPCC 206348 | reverse complement strand
ACCCGGGACGCCGCTCCCCGTGGTCGCTCACCGAAGCTTTCGAGTCGAGTGACGACCCAAGGAACCGTCACCCCCATCTGGCGCGCAAGATCACTGATCGAAGGCCCGGTCCGCTCGCGGTTCCGCCTCCGCTGCGGTGCACTGCGTCGTTGACGTCCTGCTGGGAAGCTCGCGCAGATGCCCCACGATCCCGAAGGTCCGCCCCGAACGAACCCAGGCGCGCTGCGTCCTCGACCTCGAGGAAGACCTCGTCCTCGGCGAAGCGCGGCCGCATCCGAAGTTCGAGCCTGTAGAGGTCCGCAGTTCGAAGGTCGATCCCGAGCTCGTCACACACCTCGTCGTAGGCCGGATCGAGGCGGGCGTCAGCTGGTCCGAGGTTCGCGCGCTCTTCAGGGGTCATTCGTCGCAGTCGGTCGGCCCAGCGTCGGGCAAGGAAGTCGAGGTAATAGCCGTCGACGCAGGAGTACTCGCTGTCGCGGTGACTCGCTAGCTGTGAGTGACGAAACGCTTCCAGAAGGAAGGCTGGGCTGACGCCGTAACGTGCCGCGATCTCGGTGATGCTGAGGGTGGGCATCCTGTCCTCCTCGACGAACGAATCGAACGTGTGTTCCCACGCTAGCAACGACCACCGGCGTGGAGTCGTTGCAACGGATGGGTTCGCCCACAAACGCAACGCGGCCCGCTCGAGATCAACCGAGCAGGCCGCGTTTGTCCGAACTGGTGTCAGTACGTCGTTCCGTTGGCGCGCTGTCCGGGCGAGCGGGTCAGCGTGCTGATCGTGTTGTGCTTGACCCAGGTGCCGCTGGTCGATCCGTCCTGGCTGCGGTTGATCGAGACGCCGTCGGAGCTGGCCTGGCTCGAGGTGTAGGTCATCGACTGGATGGTGGCGCCGCCCGC
>NZ_JBMCZA010000175.1:3305-3629 GCF_048654705.1 Nocardioides sp. CPCC 206348 | reverse complement strand
GGTCATTCGTCGCAGTCGGTCGGCCCAGCGTCGGGCAAAGAAGTCGAGGTAATAGCCGTCGACGTAGGAATCCTCGCTGTCGCGGGGACTCGCTAGCTGTAGGTGACGGAACGCTTCCAGAAGAAAGGTCGGGCTGACGCCGTAGCGGGCCGCGATCTCGGTGATGCTGAGGGTGGGAATCCTGTCCTCCTCGACGAACGAATCGAACGTGTGTTCCCACGTTAGCAACGACCGCCGGCATGGAGTCGTTGCAATGGAATGGGTTTCGCTCACAAACGCAACGCGGCCCGCTCGGGATCAACCGAGCAGGCCGCGTTTACCGAG
>NZ_JBMCZA010000175.1:3214-3295 GCF_048654705.1 Nocardioides sp. CPCC 206348 | reverse complement strand
GAGGCGCCTCCGAACACGGTGATGGCCTTGCCGGGCTGAAGCGTCGTACCCGCCGCGAAGGTGTGGCGAAGGGCCGTACCG
>NZ_JBMCZA010000175.1:2532-3204 GCF_048654705.1 Nocardioides sp. CPCC 206348 | reverse complement strand
TTGGCGCGCTGTCCGGGCGAGCGGGTCAGCGTGCTGATGGTGTTGTGCTGGACCCAGGTGCCGCTGGTCGATCCGTCGGGACTGCGGTTGATCGAGACCCCGTCGGAGCTGGCCTGGCTCGGGGTGTAGGTCATCGACTGGATGGTGGCGCCGCCCGAGTCGCGCAGGCTCACCGAGTCGCCGCCGTTCGCGAGGTTGAGCCCGCCGGTGCTGGCCGGCACCGCCACGATGCCGCCGGGGATGCTCGAGGCGCCTCCGAACACGGTGATGGCCTTGCCGGGCTGCAGCGTCGTACCTGCCGCGAAGGTGTGGCGAAGGGCCGTGCCATCCCGGAGCGTCCAGCCGGCGATCGAGATGGCGGTGCCGCCGTTGTTCACGATCTCGATGGCCTCGCCCGCGGTGGCGCTGCCCGGCTCGTTGGCCAGCACCTCGTTGAGGATGACGTTGGCCGGCCCGCCTCCGGCCGCGGTCACCGTGACGTTCTGGGTGGTCGTGTGGCTCGCCCCGCCGTTGTCGGTGACGGTCAGGGAAACCGCGTAGGTGCCTGCCGCGGCGTAGGTCACGGACGGGTTGGTCGCGGTCGAGGTCTGGCCGTTGCCGAAGTCCCAGCTGCGCGAGGCGATCGTGCCGTCGGCGTCGGTGCTCGCGTCGGTGAAGGTGCAGGCGAGGTTC
>NZ_JBMCZA010000175.1:2410-2522 GCF_048654705.1 Nocardioides sp. CPCC 206348 | reverse complement strand
GTGAAGTCGTACCGCGCGAGCACCGGGTAGTGGTCGCTTGTCGTGGTCGCGTAGTTGGCGACCCAGCCCTCGGGGTGGAACGCGACCGCCGAGCCCGGGACGTACTTCGCGT
>NZ_JBMCZA010000175.1:0-2400 GCF_048654705.1 Nocardioides sp. CPCC 206348 | reverse complement strand
TTGCCGAAGTCCCAGCTGCGCGAGGCGATCGTGCCGTCCGCATCCGTGCTGGCGTCGGTGAAGGTGCACGCGAGGTTGGTGCAGGAGTGCGTGAACGACGCGGTGGGCGGCTGGTTGCCGCCGCCCCCGCCGCCGATGGTGAAGTCGTACCGCGCGAGCACCGGGTAGTGGTCGCTGGTCGTGGTCGCATAGTTGGCGACCCAGCTCTCGGGGTGGAACGCGACCGCCGAACCCGGGACGTACTTCGCGCTGACCTCGTTGGTGTTGAGCTGGTGGTCGATGAAGTCCGGGTAGTCCGTGGTCGACGCGACACCGGCGAGTGACTGCGCGCGCGTCGGGAAGCTGTAGCGCGCCGAGTCGTTGACGAAATTGGCGTACGGCGTCGCCATCCCGGACGTGATGGACGTGTCCACGTCGTCGTTCCAGTCACCGATGACGAACACGTTCTGCGTCGGGTACGTCGTGTCCAGGTAGGACTTCAGGGCATCGGACGCGGGCTTGCGGAGGTTCCAGGCGTCCGAGGTGGAGCCCGCCTTCGCGTGCAGCACGATGAACACGAGGTCCTTGGTCACGCCGTCGAAGGTGCCCCGGAGCGTGTACTCCACGGGCGGGCGACCGGCGAAGTTGCTGTTCTGGTTGGTCAGGATGACCTTGGCGCTCACCAGGCTGGCAACGTTGGTGCGCCACACGAGGGCGACCTTCTGCTCGGCGTTGCTGAAGTCGGAGTAGTACTGCGGGCCGTTCGTCACGATCGGGTCGTTCGCCAGGACGCCGGTGTAGCCGGGCATGCCGGCGACGAGGTTGGTGAACGCGGAGGTGCTGACGACCTCGGAGAGACCCCACACGTCCATGTCGGCGCCGGCCATGACGTCGCGGACGTTCTGCTGCTGGAGTGACTCGTTGGTCGGGCCGAATCCGGTGTCGCCGAACCACTCGACGTTCCAGTTGCCGACGTCGAGCTGGGTGGCCGAGCCCTGGGAGGGTACGACGGCTGCGTGCGCCGGCGCCGTGAGTGCGAGGGGAGCGAACGCGATGGACGCGGCGAGCGCAGCCGTGAGCGCGCGAAGACTGACCTTCATCGAGGACCTTTCGGGAGGGGCGGAGGCCTCCGGGGAGCCTTCCCGAGAGGCGTTCCGATTCTTCCATCGCTGCCGACGTCCGGCGAGGAGTGGCGACTGAACGTCGGCCGTCGAACGCCTGAACAGGAGTCGCCGCCCGTCGCTGTCATCCGGGCGTGGGCGACACCTCGGGGACGGTGCTGCGCAGGCGGCTGAGGCCGCGGTGCCGGGCGACGCACACGGCGGTGGCGGTCATGCCCAGCGCCACGGCGGCCTGTTGGTTGCTGAGCCCGGCGACCTCCCTGCAGCTCAGCACCTCGCGCTCCCGCTCCGGCAGGGTGGCCAGCACTGCCCTGGTCCACTCAGCTCCCGCCACCTTGTCTGCGAGGTCCGGCGCCCCGTCGCCAGTGAGCAGCTCACTGATACCGATCGGCTCGGTCGGCGCTGTCGCCCGCCGAAGGGTACGACGACGAGCCGACGCCGAGTGGTTGCGGGCGATGCCGAACAGCCAGCCTGAAAACGCATCCCGGTCACCATGAAAGTCCGCGATCGAATGCGCAGCGACCAACCAGGACTGGGAGACGAGGTCCTCGGGCGCCGCGGCCACGTCCCCCGAGGGGCGCGCCTTCAGCCACACCAGCAGCCGGCCGGTAAGGCTCTCGTACAGCTCACGCCACACGTCCGGGTCCCCGTCCCGAGCCCGAGCGATCAACTCGTCCTCTGCCACGCTTCGTCGCTTCAGTCCTCCGCGGTGGCACCGGCACCGGGACCCGCGTCGCTACTACCCGTGGTGTCGTCACCGCCGTCCTCGCCGCGGCTGACGTCGTCGTCGGGTTCTCCCGCCTCCTCCGAACCGCGGGCGTCGTCTCGCCCGTCCCCGGCTTCCTGCTCCTCGTCTGCGTCATCACCCGAGGCTTCGTCGTCATCCCCACCATCGGGATCCCGAGTCCGGTCGTCATCCGCGGACTGATCTGCGCCGCCCGAGTCCGGTGCCGTGTCACCGGCGCCCGAGTCGTCGATGTGACGGCCGGTCGTCGCCGACATGTCGTCGTCCACCGCGCCACCGGAATCGGTGGCCGGTGCCGGGACGGACGTCTCGCCGGTCGGGGTGGTCGTCGTCATCGGGAGCGGCGACGGCTCGTCATCGCGGTCGAGAGCCGACAGCGCAACCGCACCGCCTGTGACGACCGCGACAGCAGCGGCTGCCGCGAGCGCGGCTGCCCATCCGTGGCGGGGCATCGGCAATGTCGGGACCGTGCCGGGCAGGGAGGCGGCGGGCGGCCAGCGCCAACTGTGCCACGAAGGCCGGATCGGCCGGCGTCTCCGGGATGGGCGGGCTCAG
>NZ_JBMCZA010000174.1:10548-12088 GCF_048654705.1 Nocardioides sp. CPCC 206348 | reverse complement strand
GCCACGACCTCCGTCGGCACAGCAAGCCATCCGTTCGGCTCGCTCGCCCAGGTGGAGAGCGCCTCACGAGCCGGCGACACCATCGTGGTCCTGCCGGCCACGGGGGTCCTGGACGGCGGCATCCAGCTCAAGCCCGGCCAGACCCTCCGGGGCTCCGGCCCCTCCGTGTGGACGGCCGGTACGACGGCCCCGCGCCTCACGAACACGACCACCCGCTTGTCAGGGGACGCGGTCCGGGTCGCCGACGGGACCACGGTCACCAACGTGCGCATCACCGGCGCCCGCCGCGGCGCCATCCACGGCGTCGACGTGACGGGCGTGCGCATCTCCGGGAACGACGTCTCCGGCCAGAACACCGGCTGCACCGACGGCTACCTGATCCCGCCGTTCATGGCCCCCACCAACCTGCCCGGCGTCGGGATCCCCATCGCGAACGGGCTCCAGAACGGTTGGGCCGGCATCATGATCGACGCCTCCGTCCGGCAGGACCTGGCCGTGAGCATCACCGGGAACCTCGTGCACGACGCGACGTGTGGCGACGGCATCGACGTACGCCTTTCCGGCACGGCCACGGGTACGGCGACCATCACCGACAACAGGATCCACTCGCTGCGCCAGGGCAAGGACTTCCAGTCGGTCCTCGCCATCGGGCTCCAGGCGCGCGACTCGGCCCGGCTGCGGGGTCTCCTGCACCGCAACACGCAGGCCCTGCTCGGCAACCCCGACGACCTCAATCTCGCGGTCGAGGGCGCCGACTCCGAGGGCGTCTTCCTCAACGCCGCCGGACCCGCCCGGCTGACGGCGACGATCACCCACAACACGTACACCAACGAGCACGGGTGGGGCGGCTTCTCGGCCAACGGCCTCGAAGCAGTGACCATGGGCTCGGGTGCACGGCTCGACGTACTGGTGCAGGACAGCTCGTTCTCCGGGTCGCCCGGCGACGTCATCGAGCACGGCGGCCTCGGCACCGACGCCGTGATGACGATGACCCTCGAACGGGTGACGGCCGAGCGTTCGACGGGCATCGGCAACACCCTCCTGCTCCCGTTCAACAACGGGGACTGCGTGCTCGCGGGCAGCCTCGGGGCACGCAACACCATCCGGCTGGCTGTCCGCGACAGCGTGCTGCGGCACTGCGCGAACAACGGACTCTCGCTGGGCAGCAACGTGGTCAACGGCAAGGGGCCGACCGCGGAGATCATCGCCACGATCGACGGTTCGACGATCACCGACAACCGCGGCGAGAACATCGGAGTCCGCAACTTCACGGCGCTCGACAGGTTGTCGGTCAAGGTGCAGCACACCGACCTGTCGCGCGCTGGCGGCCTGGGTTCGGGCATCGCCGACTTCTCCGCCGAGGACCTGGGTACGACGCGGACGCACGTGATCGACATCGGGGGCGGAACGCTCGGCAGCGTGGGCCAGAACTGCCTGGCCGGCGGGCTGCTGGCCGCGGACGTGCTGCGGTACGACGTCACCGCCCGCCACAACTGGTGGGGCCGACCGGGAGGACCAGGCCTGTTGCGAACCCTCGCCA
>NZ_JBMCZA010000174.1:9640-10494 GCF_048654705.1 Nocardioides sp. CPCC 206348 | reverse complement strand
AGTCCCGACTCGATCGCGAACACCACGAGCTGCGCGCGGTCACGGGCCTGCAGCTTCACCATCGCGCGGCTGACGTGGGTCCGGACGGTGTCCGGGCTGACCACGAGCTCGGCCGCGATCTCGGCGTTGGAGCGCCCGGTGGCGACCCAGCCGAGGATCTCGCGCTCGCGCTCGGTCAGGTCGCCGAGGCGCGGATGCACGCGTTCGGGCCGGCTCGCGCCGAAGTGCTCGATCACCCGGCGGGTGACCGACGGGGCCAGCAGTGAGCCGCCCTCGGCGACGACCCGGATCGCGTCGAGCAGGGCGACCGGTTCGGCGTCCTTGAGCAGGAAGCCGCTGGCACCGTTGCGCAGCGCCTCGAAGACGTACTCGTCGAGCTCGAAGGTGGTCAGCATGACCACCTTGACCTCGGCCAGGGAGGGATCCGCGGAGACCTCCGCCAGCAGGGCGAGGCCGTCGAGAACCGGCATCCGGATGTCGCAGAGCACGACGTCCGGAAGCGTGCGACGCACCACGGCCAGGCCCTCGCGACCGTCGGCCGCCTCCCCCGCGAGCGCGAGGTCGGCCTCGGCGTCGATGAGGGTCGCCAGGCCCATCCGCACCAGCGGCTGGTCGTCCACCAGGGCAACCCGGACCACGTCACTCACCGCGGCATCTCCGCGACGACCTCGAAGCCGCGCGCGCCGGGACCGGCACGGAACGTCCCGCCGATCCCCTCGACGCGACTCCGCATGCCACCGATGCCCATGCCCTCATCCTGCACCGCTCCCCCGCGACCGTCGTCCGTCACGGCGAGAACCACCCGGTCCGCCCGGCGCTCCCACCGGACCTGTGCCGCACTCGCCCCGGAGTGG
>NZ_JBMCZA010000174.1:3417-9578 GCF_048654705.1 Nocardioides sp. CPCC 206348 | reverse complement strand
CGCACCCGTTCGACCAGCGCCGGGATCGCTTCGACGCCGGCCGTCGGTCGTAGCGGTGCCGGCTCTCCCGCGATGGTCGCCAGCTCGGACCGCAACGCGTCCAGGGCCTCCTTGCTCGTCGCCCGGATCGCTTCCAGGCTCTCCCGCGCAGCAGCCGGGTCGCGGTCGAGCACGTGCAGAGCGACCCCGGCCTGCATCGCGATCACGGCCAGTCCGTGGCCGACGCCATCGTGCAGGTCCTGGGCCATCCGGAGCCGTTCCTCGGACGCGGCGCGGCCCACGCGCTCGGCGTGCGCGTCCATCCGGCTGCGGGCCGCGGTCGCGATCGCACCGGTTGCCGCCACGATGGCCACCGCACCCACGGCCTGCCAGAAGTGCTGGTGGCCGGCATCCTGTTCCCACCACGCGTAGCGAGCGGCGAGACCGAGCGCGACGAACACCAGCGCGGGAACCGCCCACCGGATCCACTGCGCCACCGGCGTGCTGATCGCGACCACGAACGTGACGGCCGGCAGGGCCAGGAAGATCGGGCCGTCGGCGTAGCCGCACGCGAAGTAGGCGCCGGTGAACGCACCCGCCGTCAGCAGCAGCGCTCCGACCGGCACGCCCCACCGACTCCCGAACCCCGGCAACACCGTCGGCAGCATCGCGGCCGTGGCCAGCAGGACACCGAGGATCGCGGGCGAGGGAGAGCCGACGGCATGGTTCGCCGCGGCCGTCCCCACCACCAGCAGTGCGGTGAGGACCCACGGCCACACGCGCAGGCTCGCGGTGAGGGCAGGAGTGGGCCCCGATGGTGCGGTGGTCATGCTCCGAGGCTAGAGGGATCGGCCCCGGGCGTCGTACGACGACAGGCAGCGTCGTCGTACGCAGAACTGCGTACGCAGCGACCGCCTGCCAGCGGACGCGCGAACGGTTTCCGCGCCGCAGGGTGGAGCCATGCCAACAACGACCGAGAACCAGAACCCGGTGGTCACCACCGACGCGCTGACCAAGCGGTACGGCGACCGTCTTGCCGTCGACGGGGTCAGCATGACCGTGCAGCGCGGCGAGGTCTACGGCTTCCTCGGCCCGAACGGGGCCGGCAAGACGACCACGCTGCGGATGATGCTCGGCCTGATCCGGCCCACGTCCGGATCGGCCACCATCCTGGGCCGCCCCTCCGACAAGCCGCATGCCGCGACCTCCGTGGGTGCGCTGATCGAGGGCCCCGGCTTCTACCCGTACCTCTCCGGCCGCGCCAACCTGCGGGTGCTCGCCCGCCAGCGCGGCCTGGACGACATCGAGGTCGAGCGCGTGCTCGAGCGGGTCGACCTGGTCGACCGCGGCGAGGACAGGTTCAAGGGCTACTCGCTCGGCATGAAGCAGCGCCTCGGCGTCGCCTCCGCGCTGATGGGCGACCCCGAGCTGATCATCCTCGACGAGCCGACCAACGGCCTCGACCCGGCCGGCATGGCCGACATGCGGGCCCTCATCGTCGAGCTCGCCCGCGGCGGCCAGACGGTGCTCCTCTCCAGCCACCTGCTGGCCGAGGTGCAGGAGATCTGCCACCGCGTCGGTGTCATCAACGGGGGCTGCCTGCTGCGCGAGTCCACCGTCGCCGACCTCCGCGGCGGCATCTCGCTGCGGGTCCGGGCGACCCCGGAGGCGGACGCGCTGGCGGTCGCGATGCGGCTCGCCGGTGACGACGGCGTGCGTCGTACCGACGACGGCGCCCTGCTGCTCACCCTCTCCCCCGACCAGGCCCCCGCAGTGACGCGGGCGCTGGTCCAGGCGGGCGCCGACGTCCACGAGATCACCGCCGCCGAGCGCAGCCTCGAAGAGGTCTTCTTCGAGATGACCACCCGCGGCCACACCAGCAAGGAGCACGTGTCATGAGTACGACGACAACCACCCGGCCCGCAGCGACGGGCCTGCTGGCGGCGACCCTGCACAGCACCCGCGCGGAGCTGATGCGGCTGCGTGCGTGGCCGGCCGTGTGGATCACGCTGGGCGCCTGGCTCGCCCTGAGCATGATGTTCGGCTACCTGTTCACGTACCTCTCGTACACGAGCGGCGACGCCGGCTTCGCCGACGAGGGCACCACGCAGGCCGAGCAGCTCGCGCGGATGCTGCCGGACGCCGTACCCGACGTGTTCCTCCAGGGCATGCCCATGTTCGGCGGTGCGCTGATGATGGTGCTCGGTGCGCTCGTGGCCGGCAACGGCTACGGCTGGGGCACCTGGAAGACCCTGTTCTCCCAGGGCGTGCGACGCGGTCCGGCCGTGATCGGCTCGGTCACCGCACTGACCGCCATCGTCCTGGGCACCCTCGTGGTCACCCTCGGCTTCGACCTGGGGATCTCGCTGGTGATCACGGCCAGCGCGTCGCAGGACGTCGTGATGCCGTCGTTCGGCTCGGTCGCCGAGGCGTTCGGCGCCGGCTTCCTGGTCCTGGAGATGTGGGCCGTGCTCGGCTTCGCGCTCGGCACCGTGGCCCGCGGACCGGCCCTCTCGGTCGGCCTCGGCCTGGTGTGGGCGCTGGTCATCGAGAACCTGTTGCGCGGCGTCGGGCAGCTGCTGGGCTGGGTCGAGACCCTGACCGGGTTCATGCCGGGCACGTCCGCCGGATCCCTGATCGGTTCGATCGTCGGCGTCGGGTCCGGCGACGGCACGCCCGGTGTCCTCGACACCGTCCCTGCCGGCCAGGCAGCGATCACGGTGGTGATCTACATCGTGCTCGCCGCGGTCCTCAGCCTCGCGCTGGTACGACGCCGCGACGTCACCTGAGTCCGGACCGGGTCAGATCCGCTTGCCGTAGGAGCGGGCCAGCTCGTGGCCTGCGTAGAACCCGAACACCGGGATCTCCTGGTAGCCCGCGCTGAGGTAGAGCGCGATCGCCTCGGGCTGCATCAGCCCGGTCCCGAGGACGACGAGATCGGCACCCGCCTCAGAGGCGGTCCGCTCGAGCTCCGCGAGGATCGCCCGGGCGAAGCCGCGGCCGCGGGCCTCGGGCACCACGTACATCCGCTTCAGCTCCACCGCGCTGGTCCCGCCGAGGGCCTGCTCGGGGGACCGCCGCCAGGCGCCGGTGACGACCGGCGTCCGGCGGTCGTCGTACCCGACGAGGAAGAGGCCGTCCGGGGCGTCGAACTCCCGCGGGTCGGCGTGTCCGCCGTCCGGTGAGCCGTAGCGCTCGGTGTACTCCAGCTGGACCCGCGCGACGAGTGCGACCGCATCGGGATGGTCGTAGCCGACGGCGCGCAGTTCGAGGTCCATGAGGGACAACGATTTATCACCGATGTGATGCGGCTGTCACACTGGAGGCATCTCTGACAGCGTCGTCAGCCTGCCCCTCCGCTCACTCCGATGAGAAGGTTGAACCCGTGACTGACGCGATCGTGATCCCCGCCGACATCAAGCCCGTGGACGGCCGCTTCGGCGCCGGCCCCTCGAAGGTCGCCCCCGCGGCCCTCGACGCCCTTGCGGCGACCGGCACCTCCCTGATGGGCACCTCGCACCGCCAGGCAGCCGTGAAGGACACCGTCGGCCGCGTGCGCGACGGCCTCGGCACCTTCTTCGACCTGCCCGAGGGCTACGAGGTCGTCTTCGGCAACGGCGGCGCGACCGCGTTCTGGGACATCGCCACCTTCGGCCTGATCCGCGAGAAGTCGCAGCACCTGACCTTCGGTGAGTTCTCCTCGAAGTTCGCCAAGGCGGCTGCCGACGCACCCTGGCTCCAGGCCCCCTCGCTCATCAAGGCCGACCCGGGCTCGCGTCCCGTCGCGGTGGCCGAGGACGGCATCGACGTCTACGGCTGGGCGCACAACGAGACCTCGACCGCCGTGATGGCGCCGGTCATCCGCCCCGCAGGCATCGCCGACGACGCGCTGGTCCTGATCGACGCCACGTCGGGCGCCGGTGGCCTGCCGGTCGACCTGAACGAGGTCGACGTCTACTACTTCGCGCCGCAGAAGTGCTTCGCCTCGGACGGCGGCATCTGGTTCGCGATCATGTCGCCGAAGGCGCTGGCGCGCGTCGAGGAGATCAAGGCCTCCGACCGGTTCATCCCGGCGTTCTTCGACCTGCAGACCGCGGTCGAGAACTCGCGCCTCAACCAGACCTACAACACCCCGTCCATCGCGACCTTCTTCCTGATGGCCGAGCAGCTGGACTGGATGAACGCCAACGGCAGCCTCAAGGGCATGGTCGAGCGGACCACGGCGTCCTCGGACGCGCTCTACGGCTGGGCCGAGAAGACGTCGTACACGACGCCTTACGTCCCCAACGCCGAGGACCGTTCGCTCGTGATCGGCACGATCGACTTCGACGACACCATCGACGCCTCCGCGATCGCCAAGGCGCTGCGCGCCAACGGCATCGTCGACACCGAGCCCTACCGCAAGCTGGGCCGCAACCAGCTCCGCATCGCGATGTACCCCGCGATCGACGCCTCGGACATCGAGCTGCTCACCGCGTCCATCGACTACGTCGTGGGCCAGCTCTGACGAACGACTGAAAACCGAGCTTCGGGTCATCTCCCCCACGCGGAGATGACCCGAAGTTCGTTTTTCAGCTGGCCGAGCCTGTCGCAGCCTCTTTTGCGGCCTCAGGCGAAGGTGTCGACGCGCAGTCCCACCGCGGCGACGAGCTCGGAACGGGCCCGTCCGGAGACGGCACCCGGGGTGGCCAGGACCTGGGCGACGGTGCGCTCGAGGTCCTTGTGCTGGTGGAAGTGCTCGAGGGCGGCGGAGCGCCACTCCTCGACATCCGGGCCGACGACCTGGACCCGCGTGCCCGACCGCAGCAGGGAGACGGCGCAGAAGCACGCGAGGACCATCAGGAAGAACGCGGAGGTGAGCTCGAACGGCATGGTCGTCTCCTTTCAGCGGTACCGGGGGTTCGGTAGCTGGACAACGACGCCGGGCACTCAGGAGTGACGATCGGTCACCAGAATTGGGACCTTGGTCCCGGGTCGTGCCTCAGAGCCGACTGACGATCAGGTCGTACGACGCCCGCCCGAACGCCACGAGCGTCGCCCTCTCCACCTGCGTGGGTGTGCCGCGCAACGTCTCCAGCGCGGCGTCGACGGCGTCTTCCTTGGGCCAGCCGTAGCTGCCGGCGCTGATCAGCGGGAAGGCGATCGACCGGGCTCCCAGCTCGTCGGCGACCTCGAGTGCCCGGCGGTAGCAGGACGTGAGCAGCGACCGGTCGGTCTGCCCCGCGTTTCGGTTCGGCCCGACGACGTGGATCACCCACCGGGCCGGCATCCGCCCCGCCGTCGTCCAGCCGGCATCGCCGGTGGCCAGGCCCTTCGGGAAACGACGCTTGCAGTCCTCGAGAAGCTCAGGCCCAGCCGCTCGGTGGATCGCGCCGTCCACCCCGCCGCCCCCGCGCATCGCTCGGTTGGCGGCGTTGACGACCGCATCGACCTGCTGCTGGGCGATGTCACCCTCGACGACCTCGATCTCCATGACGTCAGGGTGCCACGCAGGCCCGACCACCACGCCCGCGTCGCAGGTCGAGGAGCGTGCATTTCCGGCAGGGATCGGCGTGGCGAGGATGTTGCCGCAGATCGGCCACGCAACTGCGTGCCGCGCGTCCCGCTGCTGACAGTGCTCGGCGGAGCGCGCTTCACGTGATTGGGGAACATCTGATGAACCTGGTTGATCGAGAATTCCCCAATGAGGCGCCGCGGACATGTCGCCGTGCATGGGATCGCGCCGCGCCGAGGTGTCTGTATTGAGTGATCGGCGCGGTTTGCGTCAACCTGGTTGACGCGAATCGCGCCGATCACCCGAATTCACACTCAACGGTCGGTCGAGCCGATGGGAGCTCACACCTTCGCGACCTCGGTCAGGCCATCCGCAGCGACACGCGGCACGGACCGCCCTCATCGAGGCCCTCGGCCACCCGTACCGCCTTCTTGATCGGCAGCACGTACGTCTTCTCTTCCGCGCTCGGGAACACCGAGGTCCGCCACGTGGTCGAGCCGATGGTCACCTCGACCTTCACGCTCCCGAAACCCTTGCCCGGCACGGTCTCTGCCTCGATCGCATCGGAGGCGTCGAACGGCAGGCTGACGAAGAACCAGGCACCGCTCTTCTCCTCGTCCTTCGCGGCCCAGCGCCACAGGACGGCGGTGAAGGTGTACTCGCTCATGACCGTGGCCGCAGGGACCGG
>NZ_JBMCZA010000174.1:2636-3407 GCF_048654705.1 Nocardioides sp. CPCC 206348 | reverse complement strand
CTCGACCTTCACGCTCCCGAAACCCTTGCCCGGCACGGCCTCTGCCTTGATCGCATCGGACGCGTCGAAGGGCAGGCTGACGAAGAACCAGGCGCCGCTCTTCTCCTCGTCCTTCGCGGCCCAGCGCCACAGGACGGCGGTGAAGGTGTACTCGCTCATGGCCGCGGCCGCAGCGACCGCAGCAGGACCGCGATGATCGCCACCCCAGCAACGCCGCCGAGCGCCCACGGCCACAGCGAACGGTCCTCGGCGGCCGTCACCGGAACGGCTTCACCCGAGTCAGGTGACGGGGTGGGCGCAGGCGATCCGTCGGTCGGCTCCTCGGTCGACTCCTCGATCGGCACCTCCACCCGGAGCACCTCGGAGTGCGCACCCTCCGAGCCGATCAGCACCTCGCCGGACTCGGTGACGGCGATCCCCTCGCCCTGCTGTTGCGGCGGCAGGTCGACCATGGCGACCCGGTCGAGGTCGGGCCACGTGTAGACCGCGGCCTGCCCGTAGTTGCGGAGCACCAGGTGCTCGCCGTCGGGGAAGAACGCGCCGTCGGTGGCGATGCCGAGGACCTCGTCGACCGCGGTCAGCTCGTTGCGACCCTTCTCCGCCAGGTCCTCCGGAGCGGCATAGAGGCGGCCGATGAACTCCTTGGCCACCACGAACACCTGCCCGGTCCTCGGGTGCACCAGCAAGGACTCAGCGTCGTGCGGGCCGTCGGGATAGACCAGGTCGTACGTCGCCGCGTCGACCTCCTGGTCGCCGCGGCCGAACGGCACC
>NZ_JBMCZA010000174.1:1665-2599 GCF_048654705.1 Nocardioides sp. CPCC 206348 | reverse complement strand
CCGATGTCGCCGACGTAGACCTCGCCGTCGCCGGCGGGGGCCAGCGCCTCGATGTCGCGGGCATCGCCCTGCCAGCGCGTGACACCGACGGTGTCGCCCGTGGCGGGGTCGACCGTGAAGATCCGGTTGCTGTCGCCCGAGTCGTTGACGGTCACCACCAGGTCGTCACGCGCGACCAGTCCGCTCGACTCGACGATGGCGGGATCGGTGTAGCTGAACACGACGGTCCCCGGCACGGGCTCGCTCGCCGCGCCCGGCGTCAGGAAGCCGATGCCGAAGGGCACGGGCAGCAGGAGGAGCAGCAACTTCTCCATGCGGGTCAGCCCTCGTGCGCGGGGCCGTGCCCGAGCAGCTCGCCGAGGCGCGGCTGGATCGCCCAGGTGGCCACCAGGTCGTCGTACTCCTCGACGGCGGAGCCCTTGCTCTTCGCATCGCCCGTGCGGATCGCCCGCAGCAGGGTGTTGCGCGGGGTGTGCTGGCTGTCGACGAACTCCATCACGTCGACCCGGTAGCCGTGCTGGCGCAGCAGCAGCGACCGCAGCGCGTCGGTGAGGGTGTCGGCGAACCGTTCGCGCAGGATGCCGTCGCGGACCAAGGCGGAGTACGGCGCCGGGGCGGGCGTACGACGGAGCTGGGCCGCGATGTCGTGGTGGCAGCAGGGTGCGGCGAGCACGAGCGGCGCCTGCCAGGCGACGGCCCGCGCGAGGGCGTCGTCGGTGGCGTTGTCGCAGGCATGCAGCGCGAGCACGACATCGGGCGGCGTCATGAGCTCCACGTCCCCGATGGTGCCGGCGACGAACTCCGCGTCGATGCCGAGCCTGGCGGCGACCGACGCGTTGTGGTCGCGGGACTGTTCCTTCACGTCGACGCCGGTCAACCGGACCGGCAGGCCGCTGCGGCCCGACAGCATGCGGTGCGCGGCGAAGGTGAGGTA
>NZ_JBMCZA010000174.1:0-1642 GCF_048654705.1 Nocardioides sp. CPCC 206348 | reverse complement strand
CGTTGCCGCAGCCGAGGTCGACGACGTGCAGCGGCTTCTCCTCGTTCGGCTTGCGGAGGTGCCCCTTCGCGCGGGCATCGGCGACCGAGCGATCCAGGATCCGCAGGAAGTCCTCGACCTGGCGGTACTTCGCCATCCGGCTGGGCTTGATCCGGCCCTGCCCGTCGGTCATCCCGAGCGCCGCGAAGACCGGGTCGTCGGCCGGGAGCATCCGCTCCTTGGCGCGGTCGTGGCTGTGGTCCACCGTGTCGGCGGCCGAAGCCCGCTCGTGCAGGGCGGCGTCGCCCTTCTTCGTCACGCGCAGGGTCAGCTCGTGCTCGGTGGTCTCGACGGTCCAGTTGCCGAAGGGCTCCGCCAGCAGGGTGATCACCGCGGAGCGGGCGGCCTCGCCGGCGAGGTGGTTCGCGGTGTGGGCCTGCGTGGCGTCGTACCGCACGATCTGGAGGCTGCGGCCGGCCTTGAGGTCCACCCAGCGCAGCTCGACGCGGCGCCACGGCGGCACCGCCGTACGACGGCGTCCCGAACCGACCGCCCGGATCAGGCGCTCGGACAGCAGGTCCTCCGCGACCCGGGCCAGCCCGCTCTCGAGGGACTCGGTCGTGCTGCTCACAACGCCGCCAGCACCACGATCAGCAACAGGATCACCAGCGCGGCCGGAATGATGAGTCGACGGTGGCGCGGGTTCACCCACCGATCGTAGAGGGGCGAGCCCCTCAGAGCCTCACCAGTGCGACAGGGAGGACCGGATGATGCCGGCCAGGTCCTCGCCGGTGACGTCCTTGGGGGCGGTCGCGAGCAGGCGCTGCTGCTGCAGTGCACCGTCCACCAGGTTGTCGACGTCGCCCTCCCCGTAGCCCACCTCGGCCAGCCCGTTGGGGATCCCGATGTCCTGCATCAGGCGGGCGAGGACGGCCGGGAGCACCTCGGGGCCGTTGCCCTCGGCGGCCGGGTCGAGCAGCCGCGCCGCCCGCAGGTGACGGTCCGGCGCCGCGTCGAACGTGAAGCGGAAGGCCTCGGGAGCGGTCAGCGAGACGGCCATCCCGTGCGGCACCATCGGCTCGTGGTCCGGGTAGTCCGCCGGCCGGAAGTCCCGCACCCGACCAGCGATCGGGTAGGCGTTGGCGTGCGGGATGTGGACTCCGGCGTTGCCGAACCCCAGGCCCGCGAAGGTCGCGGCCAGGGCCATCTGGTCGGCGGCACCGGCCGCGTCCGCACCTTCCAGGTCCCGTCGTACGGCGGCCCGGAACGCCGTGGCCAACAGGCCCAGCGCCCGTTCGGACCACAGGTCCGCGATCGGGTTGGACCCGCAGTAGGGCACCCGCTGCTCGGGCCGCTTGGCCTCGAAGTCGCCGTACCAGCGGGCGGTGTAGCTCTCGAGCGCGTGGCACAGGATGTCCATCCCTGCCGCCGCGACGACGCCGGCCGGCTGCGTGGCGGAGAACGTCGGGTCGACGACCGCGAGCTTCGGGCGCAGCGCCGCATGGCTGATCCCGGTCTTCACCTTCAGCGCCAGCACGTCCATCACGCAGATCGTGGTGGACTCGCTGCCGGTGCCGGTCGTCGTGGGCACGGCCACCAGCGGCAGCACCGGCTGCTCGGGCGCGCGGGCCTTGCCGACGGGGGCGTTGACGTAGTCCATCAG
>NZ_JBMCZA010000173.1:20659-23539 GCF_048654705.1 Nocardioides sp. CPCC 206348 | reverse complement strand
GGCGTTGCAATGAAGTTCGGCGTGGACCTGAGCAACAAGTTTGCGATGCAGGCCGTCAAGAAAATTCCTGGCCAAGTGTTCATCGAGATCAACAAGGCAGTGGGATTCCGACTCATCACCAAGGCCGGCACCAAGGGGGTCGTCAACATGACCAAACTCGTCCCCATCGCCGGTGGGATCGCCGGCGCCGGCGTAAACGTTGCCTCGACCGCGGCAGTGGCGAAGTATGCGAAATCGAACTTCCCACACACAAGCGCGGACACCGATGACTGACATTGTTCGCATGAAGCACACCCCAAGGGGTTCGATCCGCGCTGTCGCCCTGATCTTTCACGGAGGCTCGCCAGAAGAAGGCACGAGGAAAGTTGGCGAGTGGTCGGCGTCGTACAAGCGGGCCGCCTATCTACATTGGTGCATCAAGAACCAATTGGCGGATCAAGGGATTGCACTGTGGTTGACACGGTTTCGCTTCGACAACTGGGCCCACATCGGGGGCGCTCCGGGAAGCACCCAGGTCGAAGATTCGGAAGCAGCCATCAAGCAAGCATCTGTCGACCATCCGGGCGTACCCGTCGTGCTCATCGGACACTCGATGGGAGCGCGGGTCGCTGTACGCGTTGCAGGAAAACCTCACGTCGCTGGAGTCATCGGTCTAACACCGTGGTTTCCGGCCGATGAAGCCGTAGACACCCTTGCCCATCGCCACCTCGCAGTTGCAATCAACCCTGGGGATCCCCACGCTACGGCGGCCGAAGCAACGGCCTACTGTGCTCGGGCGACAACCCAAGCGATCTCGGTCGACTATCAGGAGATCGGCTCTGAAGGTCTGGGGCGCCTCGCACGGGGGTACATAGGCCACGGGATGTTGATGAACCCGAGCCGATGGCACAGGTTCGTTACGAGCCAGGTGAACCGAATGATCGCCGACCGAGACTCGCACCCCCACCCATAGCGCGACAGCAGGCACGTTCTGAAGCCTCAGGTGCCGGCACCGTGTGACGCGACAACAGCATCGGCTGAGGCGGGCATTCCGCCGTGTACCGATCGGGTCGATGCAGGTCTGGCCTGCAGGTGGATCGCGGCCTGAAATGTTCGGGTCAGATGCCGCCGGCGCCTTTCACCCGGATCTGCGTTGTAGTCCCGCAATCACGTCTGCCAACGCCGAGTACTTCGAAAGGTGTGTCGTCAGAAGCGCCAGGTTCCCGTGGCCCTTCATATAGGCCCGCACGAACGTTTGATTGGATTGCATACCTGCCTGCAAGCGTTTCGGCGCATTCTGCCGGGCACGCGCGCTGGGCTTGTAGCCGTTGGTAAACGTGCGCACATGTGCAACGACACCGTGCAGCCGCGGAGGAGCTTTCGTCCCGCTGTTCATCGAGTTGGCATGACGCACAAACGACGGCAATGGCACATACCGGGCCCCAGTTGTGACCGTTCCGGCGGCAGATCTCTGAACGGCATGCGTGCCGGAGGCGGACATCCGCAGTGATACGGAAACGTCGAGATACCAGCCAATCGCAAGTGCGAGCGCCGCTCGAACGCCCGCGACGTCAGGTCCGTAGGGCACCCCATCTAGCAGGTCGAATGCGACTAGGAGCCCCATCCCGTTGACGCCGACCCAGGCGTACATGTAGCGATCTTCATCTTGGGTTAGCAGGACCTGCACCTGACCGGCACCGCCGTCGAACCACATCGGTCGGTCAAACCACTTCGTCAGTTGACCGGAGAACGTTTGGAGCCGGAGACGCGCCTCAGTTAGTTCCTGTTGGCTATCTAAAAAGTGGAACGGACTCGCTCCAGGTTGAACGAAGTTCAGTCCCCGAGAATGGACGGCATTTAGGAGATGAGCGACGGCAGCGCCGTTGGTCTCGTCGAGGATGGCGTACACCCATGGTGCCGCTGACTCACGCCAGGTGGGTGGCGCGTCGTTCCATGCGCGAGGCCCTAGAGCCAGCCCGCTGGGATCAAGCGAGGACATCGTGTACGCGGCGGTCAGAACATCGTTTGCTCGCTGAGCAAGCTTGGTGTTCCGGCCCGAAGCAAGGGGGTAGGTCTGTGACGCCGTCAGTCTCGATGCGAACCCTTGAGGGTCATGACGGCGCATGCTTGCACCGATCGCAGCCGACACACCCATAACAGCCGGGTCATTCGTGCGGGCCGCATCCAGTGCAAAGCGACGGAACTTTCGCGAGTCCCAGTTCGCCATTGCGGCCGCCACACTCAACTTGTCCCCAACGGCGTCGGCTGCCGGCTTCCCACCAAGACGACCACACACCCTGTTTCGCTGAGATGGTGACATCTTGACGTCGGCAACAAAGCCCAACGGGTCATTGGTGACAGTCGCAGAGCTGATCAAGCCGCCGACCGCGACTGCGCCCTTTGCGCGGGCCGCGTCGAAACCAAAGTCGCTTCTCAGGACGTACCGGGCGTCAGCGAGGCTGGACGTCGTCGAACATGCCGCAAGACCCAGCATCGCGCTTGGCCCAAGTCGTTCGCCGACACGTGCACGGTCCAGGAGGGCTGGAAGCGAATTGTCTGAGCGCGCTGACCGGAGCGCAAGCAAGTCCCACGTCTGGCCATCCAATTTGATCTCGTGGTCTGACACGGACTCGACTCTATGTGCGGGATGACCTGCCGTTCAGTACTTTCGCCCGACCGCGTCCGAGTTCGCGATGTTGCTGAAACGGACGCGTACCAAATGCTGCAACCGTTCCGTCGGACTCATACGTCGTCATTGCGCCGCATCTGATCACGGGTTCCAACGCGCCGACCGATGTCGGTGCGCCTCGCTAGGTTCGGCCCATGACCACCATCCCCGATGTCATCGACCGGTACTACAAGGCCTCGGCATCCGGCGACCTCGACACCCTGCTCGCCTGC
>NZ_JBMCZA010000173.1:20543-20649 GCF_048654705.1 Nocardioides sp. CPCC 206348 | reverse complement strand
GCGTCCCGGTTCACCTATACGTCGGAGATCACCCGGGTGGAGCCGACGGGCGATCAGGAATACGTCGTCTCCACGCACCTCGAGGGCGACTTTCCGGGCGGAGTAC
>NZ_JBMCZA010000173.1:18305-20533 GCF_048654705.1 Nocardioides sp. CPCC 206348 | reverse complement strand
TTCCAGCCCGACGCCCATGTCCGCGACGAGAGCCACGACTACGAAGGCATCGCTGAGATCCGAGGCTGGCGCGAGGGTGTGGCGTCCCGGTTCACCTATACGTCGGAGATCACCCGGGTCGAGCCGGCGGGCGATCAGGAGTACGTCGTCTCCACGCACCTCGAGGGCGACTTTCCTGGCGGAGTCGTCGACCTGGACCAGCGGTTCACCCTGGCCGACGGGCTCATTGCAGACCTGTCCATCTGAACCTCCGGTGCGCGCCTCACACGTGAGCGACTGGAAACAGAACCGTTACTCGACAAGCGTCGCGGTGAAACCACGGCCGTCTGAACTGTTCCCGACCCGCTGACATCGGCGGGGCGCCCCTAGGGTTCCGTCTCCGGCAACGGAGGGCCTGGTCCGAGAGGGGAGGCGGTCGCACAGGGATGTACGACCGTTCCACGGCGGGACAAAAGCCCGGGAGGCCGACTGGCCCCGAGTTGCCGTGCGCGTTCTGGGCCTACCCATCGGAGGCACAGTTGTCCACATCTCCCGACTCAAGCGCCGTAGATCTCGGCACGTTCGGCTACACCCAACAGCTCTCCCGGCGCGTCGGCAGCTATGCGTCGTTCGCTGCCGGCTTCTCCTTCGTCTCGATCCTGACCACCGTCTTCCAGCTGTTCGGCCTCGGCTTCAGCTTCGGCGGTACGGCGTTCTTCTGGACCTGGCCCGCGGTCTTCGCCGGTCAGCTCATGGTCGCCCTCTGCTTCGCAGAGCTCGCGGCCCGCTATCCCCTGTCCGGCGCCATCTATCAGTGGTCACGGCGACTCGGCGGATCGATCGTCGGCTGGTTCGCCGGCTGGACGATGGTGATCGCACAGATCATCACGGTGGCTGCTGCAGCCATCGCGCTCCAGGTCGTGCTCCCCGCCGTGTGGGGCGGCTTCCAGCTCATCGGCAGCGACCCGACCCTCTCGTCGAAGTCGGGCGCCAGCAACGCCGTACTCCTCGGCGTGATCCTGCTCGTCGTCACGACGACCCTCAACGCGGTCAGCGTGCGGATCACCGCGATCGTCAACTCGATCGGTGTCACGTGTGAGCTGGTCGGCATCGTCCTGCTGGTGATCCTCCTGTTCGGCCACGCCGAGCGCGGGCCGTCGGTCGTCCTCCACACGACGAACCTCGACAACACCACCGGCTACGTTGTCCCGCTGTTGATCTCGGCGCTGATGGCGGCGTACGTGCTCGTCGGCTTCGACGCCGCAGGCGAGCTCTCCGAGGAGACCCACAAGCCGCGGGCCACCACGCCTCGCACGATCATTCGCGCGGTCGTTGCCTCCGGACTCGGTGGCGCGTTCCTGATCATCGCCGCGCTGATGGCCGCCCCCAGCGTCACCGACGGCAACCTCGGCCTGCAGGGCCTCCCCTACGTCCTGACCAGCCAGCTCGGTACGACGACCGGCAAGCTACTGCTGCTCGACGTCGCCTTCGCCGTCTGCGTGTGCACGCTCGCCATCCAGACGGCCGCCGCCCGGATGATCTACTCGATGGCCCGCGACAACGTGCTGCCGTACTCGAAGCAGCTCGCGAAGGTCTCCGACAAGACCGGCACGCCCGTGCTGGCCACGATCGTGCCGGGCGTCCTGGCCGGTCTCTGCCTCGTGGTGAACGTCGGCAACGCCGGTCTCTTCCTCGGCCTGGCGAGTGTCTGCATCATGCTCCTCTACATCGCCTACCTGCTCGTGACGGCGCCGCTGCTCTACCGCCGCATCACCGGTACTCCCCTGCTCGACGGCCTCGACGAGAACGGCAAGAAGCTCTTCTCGCTCGGACGGTTCGGCATCCTCGTCAACGCCATCGCGGTCGTCTACGGGATCGCCATGGCGATCAACCTGGCCATGCCGCGAGCGGAGGTCTACGACCCCGCCGGCGAGGGCTGGTACCTCCACTACCTGCCGCTGATCACGCTCGCCGTGGTCGGTCTCGGCGGAGTCGCGGCGTACGCCGTACAGCGCAAGGACTACCACCGCAGCCTCGGTGAGGCCGTGCCGTCCTTCTCGTTCGCCCTCCCGGGCCTGCGCACCGCTGAGGAGGAGGCATGAGCAGCTTCACCCATGAGGTCCCGGGCGGCGCGGCCTGGTCGTTCGCGATCCGCGCCGGTCGCCAGGTGACGCTCACTGCCCTGGGCGACGAGGCGTGCGTGACCACACTGCTGTTCGGTCCGGACCGCCTCGACCGGCTGAACGTCC
>NZ_JBMCZA010000173.1:17240-18295 GCF_048654705.1 Nocardioides sp. CPCC 206348 | reverse complement strand
GGAGGAGGCATGAGCAGCTTCACCCATGAGGTCCCGGGTGGCGCGGCCTGGTCGTTCCCGATCCGCGCCGGGCGCCAGCTGACGCTCACGGCCCTGGGCGATGACGCCTGCGTGAGCACCCTGCTGTTCGGGCCCGATCGCCTCGACCGGTTGAACGTCGCCGACACCCTCAAGTCGCAGATGTCGGCGTGCATCAAGGCGCCGATGGTGTTGATGTCCGATCGCGGAGTCGCCCTCGCGTCGGTCACCTCCTCCAGCCTCGACTGTCACGACTGCCTGACCGGGTTCGGGGCCGATGCCCACCTGGAGAGGTTCGGACCGTCGTCGTACGCCGTGGACCGGAACGACTGGAAACGCTCCGCCCGCACCGGCCTGGTCAGCGAGCTGACCAAGCACGGGCTCGGCGAGGCCGACCTGCACGGCAGCGTCAACTTCTTCAGCAAGGTCGGCATCACCGACGACTCCCGCGGGACGCTCGGCCTGCTGACCGGTGTCTCCCACGAGGGCGACACGGTCACGCTGCGCACCGAGGTCGACGTGCTGCTCGTCCTGGCCACGACGCCGCACCCGCTCTCGACAGCGCCGTACGCGCCGGCCGGAGTCCGCATCGACGTCGCCCTGACAGAGCCGGCCACCGACGACGACCCGAGCTGGAACTTCCGTGACGAGAGCGCCCGCGCCCTCGAGCAGGCCAGGAGGCTCGCGGCATGACCACCACACTCCAGGCGACCGTGCTCGACACGGTCGTCCAGCCCGGCGACGGCGCACTCATCCGGGTTCCCTCGGGCGGTCGGCTCCGCATCGTCGACACCCACGGCAACCAGGCGGTCGACACGTTGCTCTACGACGCCGACGACGTCGACAACCGCTACTCCGCGTTCGACACGATCCGTGAGCAGGGCGCGGTCTACCTGACCACCGGGTCGCGGCTGCTCTCCACGCGTCTCGACGAGCTGGCCGTGATCAGCGACGACACCTGTGGTCGCCACGACACCATCGGCGGCGCGTGCGCGCAGGAGTCCAACGTCATCAGGTACGGCGAACACGTGCGCCAC
>NZ_JBMCZA010000173.1:16847-17230 GCF_048654705.1 Nocardioides sp. CPCC 206348 | reverse complement strand
GCCAGCCGCGACATCCTGGTGCTGATCAGCAACTGCCCGCAGCTCAACAACCCCTGCAACGGCTGGAACCCGACCCCGGTGCAGCTGCTCGGGTGGTGGGACGCATGACGGGCCTCACCGTCATCAGCGCCGGCATCCAGACCACCATCCAGGACCTCGAGGGCCGCACCGGCCTGTGGGACGTCGGCGTCCCGCCGTCCGGCGCGTTCGACGAGTTCACCTTCGCCCTGGTGAACGCGGCGGTGGGCAATTCGTGGAGTGCCGCCGGCCTGGAATGTGTGGTGCGCGGGCCGGTCCTCACGGTCTCGACCGACCGACAGGTGTGCGTCGGCGGCGCCGCGACCCGGGCAACGATCGACGGCCGCCCGTTGCGTCCGGGCACG
>NZ_JBMCZA010000173.1:16613-16837 GCF_048654705.1 Nocardioides sp. CPCC 206348 | reverse complement strand
CAGCTCGGGCACAACATCAACTTCTTCATGAACGTGCCCGTCGACTCGGCCGGGAACCTGAGCTTCGAGGACGGTGTCTCCGCTCCTGGGAAGTACGTCGAGATCGTCGCCAGCCGCGACATCCTGGTGCTGATCAGCAACTGCCCCCAGCTCAACAACCCCTGCAACGGCTGGAACCCCACACCGGTGCAGGTGCTCGGGTGGTGGGAGGCATGACGGGCCTG
>NZ_JBMCZA010000173.1:16284-16603 GCF_048654705.1 Nocardioides sp. CPCC 206348 | reverse complement strand
GGACGGCGACGTCGTACCGCTGGGACGGCTGGGCAACCAGTCGGCACCGGCCGATGTCACCGCCCTGCTCCCCGAACTGGCGTCCGACTGGGCGCTCCGGGTGATCCCCGGGCCACACGGCGCGCCGACCCACCTCACCTTCGAGGGCGTGGAAGCCCTCTTCGGTGAGACCTGGACGGTCGACCACCGCGTCGACCGAACCGGTGTGCGGCTGGTCGGCGCAACGCCCGGTTGGGCTCGCGAGGACGGCGGCGAGGCCGGCCTGCATCCGTCGAACCTGCACGACTCGGCGTACCCGGTGGGCGGCATCATGCTCTCC
>NZ_JBMCZA010000173.1:15215-16154 GCF_048654705.1 Nocardioides sp. CPCC 206348 | reverse complement strand
CTGGAGGCGTACGACGCCGACGGCACCTCGCCGGCGTACACGATCAGGAGGTCGGGCGACCGGCACCTGCTCGTCGAAGCAGGACCCGCCGAGCTCGACCTGCGGATCCGGGTGTGGATCCACCTCCTGGCCCAGGCCCTGCGCACCGACCGTCCGGACGGCGTGACCGAGATCGTGGAAGGCGTCCGGTCGCTGCTGGTCCAGGTCGACGACGCCAGGCTCGGGCTCGACACCCTGGCCAAGCACCTGGCCGTCCTGGCAGGTGGTCTGGCTGATCCGGCCACCGTGACGATCCCCGCTCGCGAGGTCTCGCTCCCGATCGCGTTCGACCATCCGGAGGCCCATGAGGCGATGCGCCGCTACGCGGCATCGGTGCGACCGGATGCTCCGTGGTGTCCTGACAACGTCGAGTTCATCCGCCGGGTCAACGACCTGACGGATCGTGCGGACGTCTTCGACGTGGTCGCCGCCGCGACCTATCTCGTCGTCGGGCTGGGCGACGTCTATCTCGGAGCGCCCGTCGCCGTACCCATCGACCCACGGCACCGGCTGGTCACCACGAAGTACAACCCGGCTCGCACCTGGACCCCGCAGAACGCCGTGGGCATCGGCGGGATCTACCTCTGCATCTACGGAATGGAGGGGCCCGGGGGCTACCAGTTGGTGGGCCGCACGCTGCCGGTGTGGCGGCTTCCCGGACTTGCCCAGGAGCAACGCGACGAGCAGCCGTGGCTGCTCCGACAGTTCGACCGGATCCGCTTCCATCCCGTCAGCGCCGAGGAACTGGCGCAGCAACGCGCCGACATCAAGGCCGGTCGCGCCGACCTCGTGACCCGGCCCGCCACCTTCTCCGTGGCCGAGGTCAACCAGCTGGAGGCCGAGGCCGCCGCAGAGATCGCCACGCTGCGCGCGCAACGACGCGCAGCCTTCGACGCAGAA
>NZ_JBMCZA010000173.1:14286-15205 GCF_048654705.1 Nocardioides sp. CPCC 206348 | reverse complement strand
CCCCACCACAGCTGGCGATCCGCGCAACTCGTCGCCTGCTCCGACGAGTGCGTTCGCCGTACAGAGGTTGATCGATGCGGGTGCGGTACCGGTCGGGAAGACCAACCTCGACCAGTACGCCACGGGCCTGGTCGGCACGCGTTCGCCGTACGGCGCCTGCCACTCGGTCTTCTCGGACGAGCACATCAGCGGGGGCTCCAGCTCGGGCAGTGCCGTGGCCGTGGCGTCCGCGGAGGTCGACTTCGCGCTCGGCACCGACACCGCCGGCAGCGGCAGGGTTCCGGCGGCGTTCAACGGGCTGATCGGCATCAAGCCCACGCGCGGCCTCGTCTCCACCACCGGCGTGATCCCCGCCTGCCGGTCCCTGGACTGTACGACGGTCCTGGCGCGCTCGGTGCCGCTGGCGAGGAGGGTCTTCGACCAGATCGCAGTCTTCGACCCAGCAGACGCGTACGCGCGACGGACCGCCCAGCGCGCGTTCGGGGACAGGCCGCGCATCGGCATCCCGACCAACCAGCTGGACCTCGATCCGTTGCACCGGGAGGCCTGGGAACAGGCCGTCGCCGAGACGGACGGAGCGGTGGGTGTGGACATCTCACCGCTCCTCGAGGCGGCTGCGTTGCTCTACTCAGGTCCCTGGCTCGCCGAGCGATGGCTGGCCTTCGGGCAGGCGCTCACCGATGATCCGACGGTCGACACGACGGTCCGCACCATCGTGACGAAGGGCCGGGACCTCAGCGCAGCGGACGCCTTCGCGGGCTTCCACCGGCTCGCGGAGCTGGCCCGGGAGGCCGAGCCGATCTGGGAGCAGGTCGACGCGCTGCTCCTCCCGGTCACGGCCACGCATCCGACTCTTGCCGAGGTCGCGGCCGATCCGATCGGCGTGAACACCCGGCTCGGCCAGTTCACCAACATGACG
>NZ_JBMCZA010000173.1:13456-14276 GCF_048654705.1 Nocardioides sp. CPCC 206348 | reverse complement strand
ATCTGGGAGCAGGTCGACGCGCTGCTCCTCCCGGTCACTGCCACGCATCCGACTCTTGCTGAGGTCGCCGCCGACCGGATCGGCGTGAACACCCGGCTCGGCCAATTCACCAACATGACCAACCTGCTCGACCTGTGTGCGGTCGCGTTCCCCGGTCCCGCTCGACGTGACGGGTTGCCCTTCGGCGTACAGCTGCTGGCGCCCGCCGGCTGCGACAACGCCCTTCTCGACTTCGTCGAGCAACAGGTCGAGCAACGGGAAGGCACCTTGGTCGCCGTGGCCGGCGCCCACCTGACCGGACAACCGCTCAACGCCGATCTCGTACGTCGCGGCGGCACCCTCGTCACGACGACCCGGACCGCGACGGACTACCGGATGTACGTCGTCGACGGCCCGCTCCCCCGCCCCGGCCTCACCCGCACGGACGGCAAGCCGGTCGGCGAGGGGATCGAGGTCGAGGTGTGGCGACTGCCCACGGTCGCCCTGGCGGGCTTCATGGGAACCATCGCGCCACCCCTGGCGATCGGGCCCGTCGAGCTCGTCGACGGCAGCCAGGTGCTCGGGTTCGTCTGCACGGCCGACGGTGTCGACCCCGACCGTGAGATCACGTCGTACGGCGGCTGGCGGGCCTGGCTGGCCAGTCGCCCATGAGGTCCACGTTCAGAAGTCGGTGATGTCGGCGTAGATCGCGGCGTGGTCGGACGCTTCGTGTTCCTTCTTGTCCAGCGTCGGGAAGATCTCCCACGGGTCCTTGGTGCGGTTGCCGCGGTACACGCCCTTGCGGAACACCCCTCCCCCTGTGGCCAACGCGAAGAGCGGG
>NZ_JBMCZA010000173.1:11923-13444 GCF_048654705.1 Nocardioides sp. CPCC 206348 | reverse complement strand
AGGCTGAGGAGCGGCTTGAGCGAGTCGCTGGCCGGGTCGTCGTTCAGGTCACCGGTGATTGCGATGTGGTCGATGCCCTCCTGGCGCAGGGCCTTGTAGATCGCGGCGACCCGTCGGGCCTGGCGCTTGCGTCGCTTCGCGCCGATGGGATCGCCCTGCGAGGCGTACCCCTTGGACTTGAAGTGGTTCGCCATCACCACGAGGCGACTGCCAGCGGGCGTGTCGAAGTGGTACTCGCAACAGTCCCTCGAGAACACCGGCCCCGTCGCGTCCTCGTCGAAGATGTGGGTGCGCATCTGGACCAGCGGGTACCCCGCCGCCGCCAGGCACCCGACGTCGATGCCGCGGGTGTCGTTGCCCTCGACCACCATCGCCTGTGGGTACGGCGTCCCGCCCACCGCCGGCAACATGGTCCGGCAGAACATGTCCAGCCCCGGCCGGTTGTCCGCCTCCACGACGGTGAGTACGTCGGCCGCGAGCTCCTTGATGACCAGGGCCGTGTGCTCGGTGGCGCGCACGTTGACCGCGACCGTCTTGAGCTCGACCCAGCCGACCCAGTCGGCACGCCCCTTGGCCAGCAGTACGACGGCGCCGGTCATCGGCCGTCGTAGCAACGACCCGCGCAGCTTGCGCAGCCGGACGAAGGTGCCCTCGTCGTCGCTCAGGACGCCCAGCTGGTCGAGCAGGTCGAGGATCTCCGCCTCGACGCCCTGGTAGCTGGCCAGCTCGAAGAGGGTCGAGACCCTCGCATGGGCGGCCAGGATCATGCTGCGGGTGGCAGGGTCGGCCTCGTTGGCGTCCATGGCCTTCGGGCGCGCAAAGAGGTTCTCCACGTTGAACGATGCGATCCTCATGGATCCACGGTGATCACATCAGCCCACCGGAACAATGGCCCGTTCGGGTCTCCACCGGTCGCAGCTCCGCTCCTACAATGCGGGGCCGGGCGGCTGCCCGGACTACGGCAGCTTGACCTCGGCCAGCACCGTTTCCACACCCGACGGGTCGACGTCCTCACCGGCGCCGTACGCCCGCGGGACGAACCCGAAGTCGTTGTCGCTGATGACCACCAGCGTCGACCTGTTCTTCAACGCCGCACCCTCGACCTTGCCGGGCACGCCCGCGACACCGGCCAGGTTGACCAGGAGGGACTTGTCGGCCTCGGTCACCAACGGGTCGGTCGGGTCGAGCGTGATCGTGTGGAAGCGGGCCTCGGTGTCGGTGCGCTCCTGCACGATGACGTGCGTCTGGTCGACCGGGACGAGCGCAGAGATCTTCAGGTCGCGTCCCCGGGTGCCGGCCGCGAAGGTCGAGGCGGCGTCGAAGCGGTAGCCGTAGCGGTGCAGCGTCGTACCCGTCGTCGTGTCGAACGAGACCAGCTCGGTGATGATCCGGTCCCGGTCCCCCGACACCACGACCGAGCTCTGCAGCGCGACCACGATGGTCTTGCCGTCGGGCAGCAGCGCGAGGTCCTCGAAGCCGCGGTTCGCGCGGCGCTTCGACAGGTCCGCGGGCAGCGAGCCG
>NZ_JBMCZA010000173.1:11616-11913 GCF_048654705.1 Nocardioides sp. CPCC 206348 | reverse complement strand
TCCCGGTCCCCCGACACCACGACCGAACTCTGCAGCGCCACCACGATGGTCTTGCCGTCGGGCAGCAGCGCGATGTCCTCGAAGCCGCGGTTCGCGCGGCGCTTCGAGAGGTCGGCGGGCAGCGAGCCATTGACCGGGTAGTCGACACCAGCAGCGGCGTAGTCGTCCTCGAGCCCGGCAGGGACGTGGCGCGCGATGACGTGACCGGTCGGGTCCACCTCGACGATCGACGGGCCGTACTCGTCGACGAGCCAGAAGTGACCGTCCGCGGTCCGCACCACGCCCTCGGTGTCGACG
>NZ_JBMCZA010000173.1:10487-11514 GCF_048654705.1 Nocardioides sp. CPCC 206348 | reverse complement strand
GACGGGGTGAACTCCGGGACGATGAAGGTGCGCGTGTCGCCGATCTCGCCGTTCGGGCCGCGGTCGGTGATCGTCCAGTACTCGTTGTTGCCCAGGGCGAACAACCCGCTGCCGATGCCGCCCAGCTCGACACCGCGATCGTCGACGACGGCCGACTGGAAGTCCTCGAGCGACAGCGCGTCGAGCGTGGTCCGCTTGTCGACGTACGGCGCGGTGGCGGCGAGGGCAGGAGCGGCGACGAGGCCGGTGGCAGTCAGCAGTGCAACTGCGGGAAGAAGGCGCATGGGCGGGACGCTAGAAGTCCCGCTCGACGGCCGGCCGACGCCCTGATGGCGTCGAGGTGAACGACGCGGGGCACGTCGGCGCGAACAACGACCAGCCCCGCCAGGTCCTCACCTGGCAGGGCTGGTCGCGGTAGCGGCGAAGGGGCCGTCAGTAATACAGGCGGCGGTTGCCGTTGATCGGTACCAGGTTGAGGACCAAGCCCGCGACGATCAGGATCGCGCCCACCGTGGTGAGGATCGGGATGCTCGCGACGAGGCCGATGATGAGAAGTATGACGCCGAGGGTGACCATTTTTCTGACTCCGTTCAGACAGCGGTTGTTGAATCCCGCAGTACCCGAAGTCCCGTTTCTCATCCCCTGACGGGAGCGTCCGGCATTCCCTCGAACGGCGCGCCGACCAGCGTCACGACACCGACGAACCGCGCCGAGGCCCCGAGCCAGACCGAGCCGCGGTCGGTGCGGAGCACGGCGCGGCCGAGCTGCAAGTCGAAGACCCCGATCTTCAGGCGGCCGCCCTCGGTCACCAGCGCGACCTGGCCGCGGCGGGGGCGCTGGTCGGGGTCGACGAGGAGCTCGGTGCCGGCCGGCCAGCCGTGCGAGGCGAGGGCGTCGTTGCGCAGCCGGAAACGGTTGCGGTCCGTTGCGGGGAGGGCCCGCGGGCGTCGTACTCGCTCTGGGTGGTCGTCGGACCCGGCCGTCGGGGAGACGTCGAACGGCAAATGGTCCTGCACCCCGTCCACCC
>NZ_JBMCZA010000173.1:6436-10378 GCF_048654705.1 Nocardioides sp. CPCC 206348 | reverse complement strand
CCGAAGAACATCCCGCTGCCGCTGCCGCCCTGGGTGAAGGCGGTGACGTGCGGACGGCCGTCGATGAGTGTGTAGGCGGACAGCGCCATCGGCGGCATCTCGTCGGTGCCACCTCGCGGCAGGGTGACGTCGACGACGAGCTCGCCGTCCATCGTGAGCACCCAGCGCGTGGTGGTCTCGGTGTTGGTCACCTCGATCTGCTCGACGGACTTGGGGAAGCCCCAGATCTGGTTGCCGGCAGCGCAGGTGAACTGCTCGGTGACCGGGAGGTGGGTGATGAACGTGCCGTCCTCGCCGCCGCCCTCGGGACGGACGAAGAGGATGGTGCCGACCTCCAGGTAGGCACCGAGGTCGTTGTCCTTGTAGTCGATCAGCGCGAGCGCGAACTGTGCGCGGCCCGGCGCGTTCTCGATGACCTCGAAGCCGGCCGGGGCCAGGGCCCGGGCTGCCTCGAGGTCGACGTCGAAGATGACGGTGGCGTTGGAGCCGTGGCGTACGTCGACGGGCATGGTCACGGTCTGGCCGAGGATGTCGTGCGTGATGGTCACGGACAGAAGTAGAACACGTTCTAGAGCGATCCGCGATCCCCTCTTACTGGCATGCTCTCCCCCATGAAGCTCCCGTCCCAGCGCGACCTCTTCCTCGCCACGCTCGACGCCCACCAGAAGGTCTACGAGACGTCCCGCAGACTCGTCGGACACCGCCTGCTGATGGGCATGCCGACCTTGCTGCTGCGCACCACCGGCCGCAAGAGCGGCCTCACCCGGACCACCGCGCTGGTCTACGCGACCGACGGCGACAACCGCCTCGTCGTCGGATCCAACGGCGGCGCCCGCCGCGACCCAGCCTGGATCCTCAACCTGGAAGCCAACAAGGACGTCGAGTTCCAGGTCGGCGTCCGGAAGGTTGTGGGGACTGCCCGGACCGTGCGGACCGATGACCCGGACTACGAGCGGATGTTCTCGCTCTGCAACAAGGCCAACCGGGGCACGTTCGCGAAGTACCGGCAGCGTACGACGCGGCCGTTGCCGATCGTGGTGCTGGCGCCGCGCTGAAACACGCCCCTTTCGCCCACTTTGGGGCGGTTACGCTGACACGTGTTCGCGCAGCACATCCTCGGCAATCCCAATCGGTCGTGGCCCCGGCGACGCCCAAGCCGCAATGCAAGGTGAAGCCGCCAACTACGATCCGTCAGACTTGCAAACCAAGGCTACGGCGCGCACGGATCTTCGCTGTCTCGCGGCCGAGACATGTAGATCGCGATCTCCCCGTAGAGGGGGCCACAGACGGCATTCGCGGTTGCGTGTCGGATATCTACGGCGCGCCCGAGCTTGCTGGTCCAGCCTCCGTCCAGCAACTGCCTCGCGGCGTGGGTCGGGACACCATCGGCGCCGACATAGAGGGCAATCCTCTGAACGCCATCCTCGTGCTCAGAACTGTCACACTCGACGAATCCCAACGATTCGAATGCCGCTCGGAACGCCTCGAGGGTTTCCGCCTGCTCGACGCCGTCTGGCCAATAGGACGGCGTACCTGGGCTCGGCCACCAAAATCGCTCGCTGTCGCACGCCGCCCACGCGATGCAGTTGTAACTGTCAGTGGGCGGGCTTGTTATTTGGTGATTGTCCGATGCAAGCAGCGGGAGATGGTGGCTGCGGATCACCAGTCACTGTCCGCCACGAGTCGGTCGTACCACGCAACCCAACTTGAAGCGGCTTCCGAGACGGTCTGGACGCCCTGAGCTTGGTCTTCGCCTACTATTGAGGTCAACGCCCAGAACCACAGTTCGGGTTGCACTCGCAACTCTGCGATAATGAGCGGAACGGCCTGCGGTCCCAATCCGATGATTTTCTGGTATGCCGGGTGCGCAACAATCTTTGACAGATTCGAGACGAATTGGGTCTCGTCCCTCCACTCGTCGGCGTGCACCTTGAAGAGGTTTCGGACCTCTTGCACCGAACGACTCAGCGGGTCGCGACGGCGCTCGCGGTCTTCGAAACTCGGGGCAAGTTCCATGTAGACCTGCTGAGCATCTGGACTCTCGTGGACGATCGCCCATCGATTCTCGCGAGATTTATTGCGATCTACGTGGGGGACCTTGATTTCGAAGTCGTGCACGTCAGGCGAGTGCGTCTTCGTGACCACCCATCTGAGCGCGGCGCGCCGAACCGAGGCTCGCTCAAGGCCGCGCAGTGCCTCAATCGGCTCAGTCATCTGGATCTCCAACCAAATCGAATTCTGCGATTCCGGCGGCCTCAAGCAGATCCCCAAGAGCAGCGGCTTTCGCCTCAGCCCGTTCGAGCGTCTCGATCATCTGCCTGATGTCGTCGGACTCTAAAGCGAACGATAGCGACCGCAACTTCCCCTCCGCATAGAAATCAAGCCGGAGTGTGTGCACTAGAACTGAGCCCAGGGGGCCGGCCGCGGGATCAGCACCGAAAACCGGTCGGATGTCGGTGATGACGCGACTCAGATGGATCAGGCGCTCAAAGGAGCGTGAAACGTCGAATGCCTTCGCGAGCGCAACGACTCCACGCGCAGACAGCACCTCGGCGAGTTGCGGTGGGAACCCCTTCGGAAGTGGATGCTCTAAGTCGTTCGAAACAAGTTCCGACACAACAACAGCAAGCTCAGCGAGTTCGAAGTCATGGCTGGTGCTTAGCGCCGACAGCGACAGCAGATTGGAGACAACGTCACTAGCATCGTCGTCTGACCATTCAGGTATTGCGGCGCGAACGTCCTCACGCATCGCCTTTGGGTTCGATGCGGTTTGTTGCAGAGCCGTCACTAGGGATTGGCGTTCTCCGTCGCTGAGTCTGCTGAGGCGCTCAAGGCTCGGCGCCGCGTCGCTGGGCATTCTGACCTGGCTGAGACTCGCCACTATTGAACTCCACTCGGGCCGACTCGATCGCTCGCGACCATGATTACAGGCCGCCTAGCCTGCCACACTAGACACACCGAGGTTTGAGCATCCGATCAAGGCGAGCGAGA
This sequence comes from Nocardioides sp. CPCC 206348, assembly GCF_048654705.1. Taxonomy (NCBI): domain Bacteria; kingdom Bacillati; phylum Actinomycetota; class Actinomycetes; order Propionibacteriales; family Nocardioidaceae; genus Nocardioides; species Nocardioides sp. CPCC 206348. Next base: position 7,387 of record NZ_JBMCZA010000173.1, on the reverse strand, counting down.
CGGGTCGGCTGCACTACAGGTGTCACCGGGCAGTGAGCGCTCGCCAAGGTTCCGAAGGGAGTGTGCGCAGGTAAGTGAGTTGACCGCGTCAGGTCACGGCCATCCGCCGCCTCATGCTGTCACTTGTTGGTGCAGCAGACCCGACGGCCCGAAACGCGATTCCGTTGTCGACAGCATGCCCAGCCTCGTGGATGTGCATGTGCCGCTCGGTCCCGTGACGGTCACAACTCTGGTCGATTAGGTCCTCCGTTATAGAGAGGCCCTCCCACCACGGAGACGACGAAAGCCCCGCGGACTCTCACTCCGAGGGGCCTTTTCTCTGTCTACTTGGCGATAGCTACGACGGCGACGATGGCCGGCACCAGCGCCTTGACCATGTCGGTGCCGCCAGGCTTCTTCAGGAAGTAGACACCGAATCCACAGACGGTGACCACGCCGCCAACTGCGCACACGGGCTTGACCCACTGCTGAGGAGCAGGCTTGAGCGTGGTCTTCGAACTCTCGGAACTCGTCATTACGAACCATCCAGACGGACTCTGATCGGGAGCCGGAGGACACCCTGAACACAGCCCTTGTTCTGGGTGATTGGGTAGTGCTTGAGCGAGTACCGGCCGCCTCCGGCTGACCACTCGTTCGCAAATCTGCTACACCGGTCACGCAAGGTGACCGAATAATGGCCGCTCAAGGCGGCATATAGGGAGCTCTGGCTGATGGCTCGCGCCGTCAGCGACGACGGTCAAGATGTCGCGCTCGATAAAGAACGATACCTGCCTCGGATCTGGACCGCCTAGCTCCAGGCGGGCCCGCGGATGCCCAGAGCGTCATTTCGCCGCGACCGATGCTCCTCGGCCGCACCCGCCGGAGCCATGGAAGGTGGAAGGGTTCCGGAGTCGTCGCGCTGCTCAGTGAGTCGACGCCGGCAGCACGCAGAACTCGTTGCCCGACGGATCC
>NZ_JBMCZA010000173.1:5948-6426 GCF_048654705.1 Nocardioides sp. CPCC 206348 | reverse complement strand
CAGCACGCAGAACTCGTTGCCCGACGGATCAGCGAAGTGCCGCCACGGCAGCTCACCCCAGCCGAAGTGCAGCTCACGACCACCACGGTCCGTGATGCCTCGGGCGACCTCGTCGGCGTCGTCGCCGGCCTCCAGTCGCAGGTCGAGGTGGGTCCGGTTCTTCGCCGTACCCTTCGGACCCGCCTCGGCGGACAGGTCGAGCAGCGGACCGCGCAGCGAGGGGTGCCGCAGGCTCACCAGCCCACTCCCCTCGACCGGCACCCAGCCGGTCAGCCACTCCCAGAAGGCGCCGTCCCGCTCGGCATCGGCCACCTGGAGCGGCAGGCCCGCGACCGGTCCCGTGCCGTCGTACGACGACCGTTCCTCGAGCACGCAGAAGGCATTGCCCGCGGGGTCGGTGAGCACGACCCACGGCACGTCGCCCTGCCCGATGTCCGCGTGGCTCGCGCCCAGCGAGACCAGTCGTTCGACGACGGCG
>NZ_JBMCZA010000173.1:5393-5938 GCF_048654705.1 Nocardioides sp. CPCC 206348 | reverse complement strand
AGCACGCAGAAGGCATTGCCCGCGGGGTCGGTGAGCACCACCCACGGCACGTCACCCTGCCCGATGTCCGCGGGGCTCGCGCCCAGCGAGACCAGTCGTTCGACGACGGCTGCCTGGTCCGCACCGCCGTACAGGTCGAGGTGGAGGCGCTGGGGCTCGGCGGGTTGATCGGGCACCCGCTGGAAGCAGAGGTCGAGCACCGGCCCGTCCGGCACGGTCAGCCGGGTCTCGAACCCCTCGGGCACGTCGGTCAGCCGCTCGGTACCGAGCGCGGCCTCCCAGAACCGACCGAGGACCTGTGGGGCCGTGGCGTCGAAGACGACGTTCTCCAGGAACATGGCGACACCGTAGGTACCCCGATCAATCCGGCTGCTGCACCTCGGCCTCGCCGACCGGCGGCTCCCCCGCGGCGGCTTCCCGTGCCGCGCGCTCCGCCTCGCGCTGGAACAGGTAGACCTGACCACAGACGGGGAACTCCGGCGGGACCACCTCTGCTGCGCGCTTCGCCTTGCGTCGTCCGAACATGGCCGTTCCTCCTGCTAGCA
>NZ_JBMCZA010000173.1:3874-5352 GCF_048654705.1 Nocardioides sp. CPCC 206348 | reverse complement strand
AGGGTGTCGTTTCCGCTCATTGCAGGCCCCGGAGCCCGAGCGTAGGTTCGAATTCGTTGCAGGCGAATCACTCGGATTTCGCCGTTTCGGAGGGCGGGATTGCGATGGTTCGATTCTTGACTCGGGTTCGAAGGAACAGGTCCTGGTGGGTGGGGCTGGCGGTCATGGCCGCTGTGGCGGTGATGGCGCCCGTGCCGGGCGGTCCGGCAGACGCTGCCCCTGCTCCCCCGACGTGTGAGCGCCGCCAGAACAACACCTACGCGAAGCTGCTGGAGTGCGTGCGCGTCGAGGGCGTGCGGAAGCACCAGGCAGCACTGCAGGCGATCGCCGACGCGAACGACGGGAACCGCTTCTCCGGATTCGCCGGGTACGACGAGTCGGTCGACTACGTCGTCGACACCCTGCGTGCCGCGGGCTACAACCCGGTGGTCCAGACGTTCAACTACCTCGCGTTCGAGGTCGTCGGCCCCTCCGGCCTCCAGCAGACCGCGCCGAACCAGGTCACCTACGTCGAGGGCACTGACTTCGGCGCCATCACCCAGTCCGATCCTGGCGACGTCACCGCGAGCGTCACCGCCGTCGACCTGCAGTTCGGCCTTGGCAACACCTCGAACAGCGGTTGCGAGGCGACCGACTTCAACGGCTTCCCCGCCGGCAACATCGCGCTGCTGCAGCGCGGGACCTGCACGTTCGAGCTCAAGGCCGAGAACGCCGCGGCCGCGGGCGCCGTCGGGATCGTGATCTTCAACCAGGGCAACACGGCCGCCGCCGACCGCCAGGGCATCCCGGCCGTCACCCTCACCGCCAACAACACCAGCGGCATCCCGGTCATCGGTACGACGTACGCACTGGGCGCGACCCTCGCGGGTACGCCGGCGCTGGAGATGCGGGTCTTCGCCAACACCCTGCGCCAGGTCCTGCCCACGGCCAACGTGCTGGCCGAGAAGAAGGGCATCAACGATGCCAACGTCGTCATGGCAGGCGCGCACCTCGACTCGGTGCTCGCCGGACCCGGCATCAACGACAACGGTTCCGGCAGCTCCGCCGTACTCGAGACCGCGGTCCAGCTGGCGAAGCTGAAGCCCGTCAACACGCTCAGGTTCGCCTGGTGGGGCGCCGAGGAGAGCGGGCTCGTCGGATCGACGAACTACGTCAACGGCCTCAGTGCAGCAGAGAAGGACCGGATCGCGCTCTACCTGAACTTCGACATGATCGGCTCGCCGAACTACGTCCAGATGGTCTACGACAGCGACCAGTCCGGCTTCACCGCGCCGGTGCCCGTGCCGCCGGGATCGATCGCGATCGAGGACCTGCTCGAGTCGTTCTACACGTTGCGCAGCGAGCCCTACGACGACGCGGAGTTCAGCGGCCGCAGCGACTACCAGGCGTTCATCAACAACGGGATCCCGGCGGGTGGCCTGTTCACCGGTGCCGAGGTGCCGAAGACCGCGGAGCAGGCAGAGATCTGGGGCGGCACC
>NZ_JBMCZA010000173.1:2484-3864 GCF_048654705.1 Nocardioides sp. CPCC 206348 | reverse complement strand
ATCAACAACGGGATCCCGGCGGGTGGCCTGTTCACCGGCGCCGAGGTACCGAAGACCGCCGAGCAGGCAGCGATCTGGGGCGGCACTGCCGGAGCCCAGTACGACCCCTGCTACCACCAGGCGTGCGACACCTTCGCCAACAACAGCACCCACGCCCTCGGGGTCAACGCCGACGCGGTCGCGTTCGCCGTACTGACGTACGCGTTCTCCACCGAATCGGTCAACGGCGTCCCCGGCGAGCCGGTTCCCGGCGACCTCGTGATCCCGCCGCCCGCCGGTCCCGAGGGGACGGTCGGCAGTGGCGGCGGAGGCGCCGAGGACGCACACCACCCGTCGTCGTAGCGCCGACGCCGGGCGATTCCGCGCTCACCCCGGGGCCCAGTCCCTAGGGTGAGCGCATGCCGACGTACACCGAACAGGGCAAGGCCTTCGACCGGGACATGAACTACATCCCGGACCGGATCACCAGCGAGCCCGGGCAGTCGCAGGACAAGTACGACGGCACCACGATCGAGGCACCGACCTGGCCTGCCGAGCCAGGTCGGTACCGCCTCGTCGCGGCGAAGGCCTGCCCGTGGGCGAACCGGTCGATCATCGTGCGCAAGCTGCTCGGGCTCGAGGACGTCATCTCGCTGGGGCTGACGGGGCCGACGCACGACGAACGCAGCTGGACGTTCGACCTCGACCCCGGCGGCGTCGACCCGGTGCTCGGGTACGAGCGGCTGCAGCAGGCGTACTTCGCGCGCTACGCCGACTACCCCCGCGGCATCACCGTCCCGGCGATGGTCGACATCGCGACGAAGTCCGTCGTCACCAACGACTTCCCGTGGATCACCCACGACTTCTTCTTCGAGTGGCGCGAGTGGCACCGACCCGACGCGCCGGACCTGTGGCCCGACGACGTCCGCGAGGAGATGGAGGCCGTGATGAAGCGGGTCTTCACCGAGCTCAACAACGGCGTCTACCGGTGCGGCTTCGCCGGATCACAGGAGGCGTACGACGCGGCGTACGACCGGCTCTTCGACACGCTCGACTGGCTCGAGGAACGGCTCACCGACCGGCGTTACCTCATGGGCGACACGATCACCGAGGCCGACGTACGACTGTTCACGACGCTGGCGCGGTTCGACCCCGTCTACCACGGCCACTTCAAGTGCAACCGCAACAAGCTGATCGAGATGCCGGCGCTGTGGGGCTACGCGCGCGACCTGTTCCAGACGCCCGGGTTCGGCGAGACGATCGACTTCGAACAGATCAAGCGGCACTACTACGTCGTCCACGAGGACATCAATCCGACGGGGATCGTCCCCAAGGGGCCGGACCTGGCGGGGTGGCTGACGCCGCACGGGCGGGAGCGCGTCTGACGCGCTCGCGCCCGGT
>NZ_JBMCZA010000173.1:1943-2460 GCF_048654705.1 Nocardioides sp. CPCC 206348 | reverse complement strand
AGCGAGCCTCGAAACCGGGTCAGACGGCGACCGGTACCTCGTCCTCGCGCCACGCCTTGCCCGACCGCGGCGCGTTGTAGGCGTCCTCGTCGAGGATGCCCTCCCGCTTCGCGACCAGGGTCGGCACCAGCGCCTGGCCGGCCACGTTGACCGCCGTACGCCCCATGTCGAGGATCGGGTCGATCGCGAGCAGCAGGCCGACGCCGGCGAGCGGCAGGCCCAGCGTGGAGAGCGTCAGGGTCAGCATCACCGTGGCACCGGTGACACCGGCGGTCGCGGCCGAGCCGATCACCGACACGAACGCGATCAGCAGGTAGTCGGTCAGGCCCAGGTCGACCCCGAAGAACTGGGCGACGAAGATCGCCGAGATCGCCGGGTAGATCGAGGCGCAACCGTCCATCTTGGTGGTCGCACCGAGCGGCACGGCGAACGACGCGTAGGCGCGCGGGACACCCAGGTTCCGCTCGGTGACGGACTGCGTGACGGGCATCGTCCCGACCGAGGACCGCGACACGAT
>NZ_JBMCZA010000173.1:1841-1933 GCF_048654705.1 Nocardioides sp. CPCC 206348 | reverse complement strand
GCGAACGACGCGTAGGCGCGCGGGACACCCAGGTTCCGTTCCGTGACGGACTGCGTGACCGGCATCGTCCCGACCGAGGAACGCGACACGAA
>NZ_JBMCZA010000173.1:0-1790 GCF_048654705.1 Nocardioides sp. CPCC 206348 | reverse complement strand
CCGCAGCAGCACCGGGTAGACGACGAACACGACGAGCGCGAGGCCGACGTAGATCGCGGCCGAGAAGGTGGCCAGCGAGCCGAGGGCGTCCCAGCCGTACGACGCCACGGCGTTCCCGAGGAGGCCGACCGTGGCGATCGGCGCGAGCAGGATGATCCACCAGAGCACCTTCTGGACGATCGCGAGCGCAGACCGCACGAAGACGAGGAACGGCTCTGCTGCGTCGCCGACCTTGAGCGTCGCGATGCCGATGGCGATCGCCACGACGAGGATCTGCAGCACGTTGAAGGACAGTCCGACCGAGCCGTCGCCGCCGGCGCTGGCCTGCAGTCCGAGCACGTTGTCCGGGACCAGCCCGGTGAGGAAGTCGAGCCACGAGCCGGTGCGACTCGGGTCGGCGGCCGCGTCGGCTGACACGCTCGTGTGGTTGCCCGGTTGGAGCACCAGCCCCAGCACGATGCCGATCGTGACGGCGATCAACGCCGTGATGGCGAACCAGACCAGCGTCTTCCAGGCGAGACGCGCCGCGCCGGTGACCTCACGGAGGTTGGCGATGGAGGCCACGATCGCCAGGAAGACCAGCGGCGGCACGATGGTCCGCAGCAGCGTCACGAACGTGTCGCCGACCGTCGTCAGCGTCTCGGTCAGCCAGTTGGGGTCGACCTCGCCGGTCGCGGCGTCGGTGCCGTCGGCTCCGATGGACCGGGCGACGAGGCCGAGGACCACGCCGAGCGCGAGACCGATCAGGACCTGGACGCCGAACGACGGGAGCCGGTCGCGCCAGCCGGCGCGCTCAACAGTGCGGGTGGAACTCATGGGGACATGCCTTTCGATGCGGCCGCACGGCGCATCGACGGCGCTGCGGACCGACTGGATCGATGGAGATCGGTGGGGACGAGAGGGAGGCTGCCCGCCGGATCGGCGGGTCGGGACGCGCCGGAAGGGCGCAGGTCCTCAACGACAGCGCGTGCTCTTCGTCCGCTGGAGGTCCACCACGAGGCGGCGCGTCAGCAGGTCACCCGGGGTTCTCGGCTCTCTGCACACACTGGGGCGAACCTGTCTCCGGACGCGGATATTCCGTATCACACAGGTCTGGCCATACGCTTGCGCTTCGAACATCTGTTCGATAGAGTGGGGTCATGTCCTCGACCGACGCCCTCGACAAGGCCGCTGTTGCGGTCGAGAGCGCCGCGGAGCTGGCTCAGGCCCAGTGGGACGCCCTCGACGGGGCGGACGCACCTGAGGCCGCAGCGCGGATCGCGCAGGCCAGGGCGATGCTCGACGCCGCCATGCTCGGGGTCACCGCGCGGCTCGAAGAGACGCACGCGGCCGAGAAGCTCGGCTGGGCGTCGACGAAGGACTTCCTCACCCACGTCACCGGTGGCCACAAGGGTTCGGGCGGTGGCCTCGTGCGCGCCGTCGACCAGCTGCGCGACCTCCCGGCGGTGCGCGAAGCCCTCAAGGACGGCGCGATCTCCCTCCCGCAGGCGCGCGCCATCGGCGGCAAGGTGACCACGCTCCCCCGCGTTCCGAAGTTCCGCACCGCCGTTGCCGACCGACTGCTCGAGCTGGTCCACACCAACGCGTACGACGCCAGCGACCTCCAGGTCGCGTTCGGCGACGTCGCCCGGGAGCTCGACGTCGACGGCACCCTGATCAAGGACGATCGGTCCAAGGAGCGGCAGGAGCGCGCGGCGCACCTCGCGCGCTACCTCGGCTTCTCCGAGGACGGACTCGGTGGCGAACACCTGCGTGGCTACGGCTGCGAGGAGGAGGCCGAGCTGATCAAG
>NZ_JBMCZA010000172.1:5110-5750 GCF_048654705.1 Nocardioides sp. CPCC 206348 | reverse complement strand
GCGGTGGTAGGAGGAGCGGGGCCGCTTTCTGGGTTCGGGGTCGATCAGGCCGGCGTTGTGCAGGATCCGGCGGATGGTCGAGGTCGAGGGTGCGCGGTGCCCTCGTTCGGCCAGGTGCCAGGCGATGGTGACGGGGCCGGCGTCGAGTCCGTCGCGGATCAGTTGCAGGCGCAGTTCCACGATCAGGTCGCTGACTTCGGTGGTGGTCGCTCGGGCGTTGGTGTGGTCGCCGGGACTGGGGATCGACGGCGTCCAGTCCGCCCTCGCGGTAGCGGGCCAGGAGGCGATGGAGGTGTTGGCGGGAGTAGCCGTACTGTGCGGCGGCTGCGGTGACGGAGAGTTCTTTGGTGATGACCTTGAGCACAGCGACCCGGGCTTTCGACATGCCATCGGACTGTCGCCTATGTCGCGACTCTTGTGTCGCGTGTCAGTTGTCGCCCGTGTCATGAACCCAGACACCCTCAGCTCCACCAAAGCAGCAAGAACCGGCAGGTCGCCTCTGACCTGCCGGTTCTCGCGTTTTCGGGTGTGGGGGAGTGGGGCTTCCACGGACGGGATTCACCGTGACGGACTCCCTCGCGTACCTCCCGCGTCCCCTGCGTCCACGTGCGCCAATGCGGCGATCCCGTCACGCTGGGGC
>NZ_JBMCZA010000172.1:4896-5100 GCF_048654705.1 Nocardioides sp. CPCC 206348 | reverse complement strand
ATCACGAGGCCGGTGCCTGTGACGACATTCTGGACCCAACTCTCGACGCCGTTCAGGCTCAGACCGGAGAGGGCAAAGGCCAGCAGGTAGACAGCGACCAGCGTGCCGAGGACGTTGAAACGACCAGGCTTGATCGTCGTCGCACCGAGGAAGGCGGCGACCAAGGCGGGCAGCGTGAGTGGAATACCGCCGCCGGATGCGGAG
>NZ_JBMCZA010000172.1:550-4886 GCF_048654705.1 Nocardioides sp. CPCC 206348 | reverse complement strand
TGAGGCCGTCGAAGCGGTCATTGAGCTCTCGGCGTTGCTTCCCGGCGTCCGGGGCGTCTTCGGTGGTCGCCTGCGCAACGCCCACCAGGTTGAGGCGCTGACCGCGAACCTGATCTCCATGAACAAGCGCTACAAATCCCATGCCGGAGTCCGCATCACCGAGGTCTGACGTGGCTGGCACCTGCACCCCAGACGTCGCCCGGCGCTGACGCATCTGCGGGGGCCGCGGCTTGGAATCCACGCGACAGAGAGGGCGGCCATTCCGTCACGCTGGGTGGGAGCGGATCAGCCTGGCCGCCGCTCCCGGGCCGTGAGGGTGGAGAGGGTCACGGCCATCACGAGGCCGGTACCTGTGACGACATTCTGGACCCAGCTGTCGACGCCGTTCAGGCTCAGGCCGGAGAGGGCGAAGGCCAGCAGGTAGACAGCCACCAGTGTGCCGAGGACGTTGAAGCGACCAGGCTTGATCGTCGTCGCACCGAGGAAGGCGGCGACCAAGGCGGGCAGTGTGAGGGGGATCCCCCCGCCCGAAGCGGACGCGCTGCCGATCGACCCGAGGTACAGCACGCCTGCAACGGCGGACGTCAGTGCGGACATGACGAATGCCAGCAGGGTCAGTCGACGTACATCGACGCCCACCAGGTGCGCCGCGGTCGCGTTGGACCCGATGGAATGAAGATGGCGGCCCAGGGGCGTGTGTTGCAGGACGTAGTAGAACACGAGGGCGAAGCCGGCCACGAAGTAGACGAGCGACGGCACTCCGAACCAGCTGCCGCTTCCGGTCTTTGCGAGGCCACTTGCAGTGTCGATCAAGATCGACCTGCCGTCGGCGTACCACTCCACCAACCCGCTGACGGCAATGCCGACGCCGAGTGTCGCAATCAACGAGTTGACGCCGACGTACGCGATGAGAAGCCCGTTCACGAGCCCAATGGCCAGACCGATGCCGAGCGCCACCACGACCGCGAAGGCAAGTGACTTGTGGTGATCGGCGATCGCGCCCGCGACCGTGATGGCACTGATACCAGCGACGGACCCGACCGTCAGGTCGAACTGCCCGCACACCAGGGGCAGGATGATGGCCAGAGCGAGGATGGCGGGGATGGCTTGGCTCCTGAGAACCTGCTGCAGGTTCTCGGTGCTGCGGAAGGTCGCCGGGTAGTCCCAAAGACTCGCAAATGCCACGAAGACGAGTGCCAGCAAGACGACCAAGCCGTAGCGCCCTGCCATCGAACGGAGCGCTGGCCTCGGCCTCAACGAGACGCCGGTGGGGCGCTCGGTGGAGGTCACGACGGAAGATTGTGTGTCAGTCATTCGGATCGTCTCTTTCTGCGAGCTGCGTGCTGGCTGTGCCGAACGAGGCCTCGACAATGCGGTGTGCGGTCAGCGATGGGCCGGTGAGCTCGGCCGAGAGCCTGCCGTGCGCGATGACCAGCACGCGGTCGGCCACCCTTGCGAGCTCCTCTGGGTCACTGCTGACCACGATCGCGCTGGCGCCGGCGTCGACTGCTGCGCGAACCATCCGATAGATCTCGGCGCGTGCTCCGGCATCGACGCCTTGGGTGGGCTCATCGAGCAGGATCAGGCGCGGCTTTCTTCGAAGCCATCGGGCAAGAACAACCTTCTGCTGGTTGCCGCCCGACAAGGTGTGGATCGGCTGGGCGTCCGAGGCGACACGAATGAGGAATTCCGCGATCGAGTCCTGTGCTTCACGGGACTCAACACGATGATTGAGCCGTCCCCTTCGCCAGTAGCGCCTCAGGGAGGCAGCCGAGAGATTCTCTCGTACGGTCATTCCCGAGAACGCTGCCTCGCCCGGACGGTCCTCAGGGACCATCGCGATTCCCAGGCGCATTGCCCCACGCACACCTGAAGCTGGCATTGTCACGCCGTCGAAGCGAACTTCGCCGGCCGAGGGGCGCCGGGCACCGAACAGGGTGTTGAGCAGGGTGGTCCGACCCGAGCCCAGCAGACCACCGACGCCGAGGATCTCGCCGCGATGCACGTCGAAGGACAGGTCCTGGATTCGGCCCGACTGCAGGCCCCGAACCTCAACAAGCGGATTGTCGGTGCGGACCTCGTGGGCCGGGGGAAAGGCGTCCTCGACGCTTCGCCCGACTATCAACTCAACCAGGTCAGTCTCAGTCATGCCGGCTGCGGGTCGGGTCACGACATGGCTGCCGTCGCGGAGAACCGTCACGGTGTCGGCCATCCGGGTGACCTCGTCAAGGCGGTGGGTGACGTACATGATCGCCTGGCCCTCGGCCGCCCAGCGTTGCAGCGTGCTGATCAGTTGATCGGCCTCGGCGCTCGGCAGCGAGGCAGTCGGCTCGTCCAGGATCAATACACCGCGGGTGTCCTCGCCCTGGTCCTGGAGCACACGGGCGATGGCCAGCATCGCCCGGGCGCCCGGGCCCAGCGCGGCGACCGGGGTCTCCGGCCGGACCTCGATTCCGTAGCGATCGAGAACGGCCTGCGTGCGCTGCCGCACCCGTCTGCCGTGGATCGGAGCAAACGGTGCGGTGTCGTATCCGGCTGTGCGGCCGATCGCCAGGTTGTCCGCGACACTCATGTGAGGGAAGACGGCGGGGTTCTGGTGGACGACGTGGATGCCGACCTCACGGGCGAAGGACGGGGAGGTGTGGTGGCCGGCGACGGAGCGACCATCCACGCGCACATGACCGCCATGGTCGGCGGTCTCGACGCCCGCGAGGATCTTGATCAGCGTGGACTTGCCTGAGCCGTTGCCGCCGAGCAAGGCATGGATACTGCCGCGGCCAACCTCAAGGCTCACGTCGTTGAGCGCTCGTGTGGCGCCATAGGTCTTGGAGAGGTGGGCCAAGCTGAGGGCGACCGTCCGGTCGCCCCCAGCCTGACCAGCCGCAACGGGCAAGTGGATCAACTGATGCCCCACGCCTTGCGGTATGCACTCTGGTAGTCGGGGAGGTCGCTGAACGTGGAGCCCTTCTTGCCGGTGACATTGTCCTTCGTCACGATGGTGAACCCGATGCCGCTGGACTCCACGGGAACTCCGGTCAAGACGCTGTTCAAGGTGTCGACCGCTGCCCAGCCGCTCCACTCGGGGGAGGCGATGTTGACGAACGAGGCGACGCCGCCGCGAACCATGTCCAGCTCGGGGGCCTGCCCCTCAGCGCCCTGGACGAACAGCTTTCCGGTCTTGCCCGTCGACTGCAGGGACGGGTAGATCGCGGCCATGCCGGCAGCGAAGTACGGCGTCGTGATGGCCGAGGCATCGGGATTCTTGATCAGCAACGACGAGATCTGCTGACCGGCCTTGCCCGTGACCAGATCGGCAGCCTTGATGTCGAGCGTCTCGATGATGCTGCTTGTCGGGTCCTTGGCCAGACCCGCCTCGAGACCCTCGGCGATGTAGTCAAGAATCCGGAACTCGGTGTCCTTCACGTGCAGGATCTTCTGGTTGCCGCCGGTCAGGGCGAGGGTCGCGGTGGCCTGGGCAGCGCCGAACGCGACGAATTGCTCGGCGGCGGTGCGGTCATCGACGTACAGCACCTCACCGTCGAACTGCTTGTCGCCCTTGTACTTCGGGTCATCGCAATCAAAGGCATAGGCGCTGACGATCTTGATGCCCTTCTCATGGGCGGCCTTCAAAGCCGTGGAGATGAGCGGGCAGTCGACGGCGACGTCGATGATGCCGTCATAACCGGCCGCGACGATCTGGTTGACCAGGCCCGAGTACTTCGTCGGGTCGCTGCCACCGTCGAAGACGTCGCACTTCCAGCCCACCACATCGCAAGCCGCCTTCGCGCTGTCGATGGGACCCTGCGCAGACAGGTTGTTCTGTCCTGCCGACAGGAGCGCCACCCTTGCCCCCTGCTTGATGGGGCGCGAGGTGTCTGAGGGCAGCACGCTGGTGCCCTTCTGCAGGCCCGGCAGCTCCGCCTTCGCGGCGTTCACGGCCGACTCGGCCGCTGCCGTCGCGCCCGCGTCAGGTGAATCGTCGGTTGCGCCCTTGTCGCTCGCGCAGCCCGCGAGGAGCAGGATCGCTGACGTCGCGACGCACGTCAGGGACAGTCGGTAGTTCATGAAAGACCTCCAGGTCGACTGGCAGTCACTGGCTGACCGCCAGTGCCGCAGTGGTGATGACACGACCGCTGAGCCAGTACGAACAGCCGGGCGGACGGATGTGACCGTACGCACGGTCAGTGATCACGTCAAGGGTCACTTCTGCCGTTCGACTTCGACGCCCTGATTCATTGACCGGGCGTACGGTCAGCGGTACCTTGGCGGCCGTACGTGCCTGCAGTCTGAAGTTGGTTCCGTGGCCTGTTCGCATCCAACTCACTGCCACAACGGT
>NZ_JBMCZA010000172.1:344-540 GCF_048654705.1 Nocardioides sp. CPCC 206348 | reverse complement strand
CAAGGGTCACTTCTGCCGTTCGACTTCGACGCCCTGATCCATTGACCGGGCGTACGGTCGGCGGTACTTTGGCGGCCGTACGTGCCTGCAGTCTGAAGTTGGCTCCGTGGCCTGTTCGCATCCAACTCACTGCCACAACGGCGAAAGAGAGTGAATGACATGGCGTCATACGCCAAGGGCGAGGTCGCGGCGCTGC
>NZ_JBMCZA010000172.1:0-334 GCF_048654705.1 Nocardioides sp. CPCC 206348 | reverse complement strand
GCGGCCGTCGATGACCTCGCGATCGGACTGATCCGCGCGGGGATCGTCAAGGGCGACCGGGTCGGGATGTGGGCCCCGAACTGTGCGGAGTGGACGATCACCCAGTACGCGACGGCGAAGATCGGCGCGATCCTGGTCAGCATCAACCCGGCCTACCGGACCCACGAGCTGGCGTACGTGTTGAAGCAGGCGGGTGTGAAGCTCCTGGTGTCCGCGACGGAGTTCAAGACCAGTGACTACCGGGCGATGGTCGAGGAGGTGGTCGAGGAGGTGGTCGAGGAGACGCCTTTGGAGAGGGTGCTGTTCCTCGGCACCCCGGGGTGGGACGAGGCCA
>NZ_JBMCZA010000171.1:6529-6775 GCF_048654705.1 Nocardioides sp. CPCC 206348 | reverse complement strand
TCGGATCTCGCCAACGTCTCCACCAGGGCGGTGCGCGACGGTGATGGCTGGGTGGTCAACGGCCAGAAGGTGTGGACGTCCAACGCGCACTCTGCGCGGTTCGCGATCCTCGTCGCACGCACCGACCCCGACGCGGTGAAGCACGCCGGCCTGACCTACTTCATTTGCGACATGACGGATCCCGGTGTCGAGGTGAGGCCCTTGCGCCAGATCACCGGCGAGGCCGAGTTCAACGAGGTCTTCCTG
>NZ_JBMCZA010000171.1:6162-6519 GCF_048654705.1 Nocardioides sp. CPCC 206348 | reverse complement strand
TCGGATCTCGCCAACGTCTCCACCAGGGCGGTGCGCGATGGTGATGGTTGGGTCGTCAACGGCCAGAAGGTGTGGACGTCCAACGCGCATGCTGCGCGGTTCGCGATCCTCGTCGCACGCACCGATCCCGACGCCGTCAAGCACGCCGGCCTGACTTACTTCATCTGCGACATGGCGGATCCCGGTGTCGAAGTGAGGCCTCTGCGCCAGATCACGGGTGAGGCCGAGTTCAACGAGGTCTTTCTCACCGACGTCCGGGTGCCGGACAGCAACCGGATCGGCGCGGTGGGCGAGGGGTGGCGGGTCGCCAACACAACACTCAACAACGAGCGGGTGTCGATCGGCAAGGGCGCCGGC
>NZ_JBMCZA010000171.1:0-6152 GCF_048654705.1 Nocardioides sp. CPCC 206348 | reverse complement strand
ATCGGCGCGGTGGGCGAGGGGTGGCGGGTCGCCAACACCACGCTCAACAACGAGCGGGTGTCGATCGGCAAGGGTGCCGGTCGAGAGGGAGGAATGGTCGGCGTCGTGGCCAACACGTGGCGTCAGCACCCCGAGCGGCAGACCCCTGATCTCCAGGACCGGATGATGCGCCTCTGGGTCGACGCGGAGGCGGCACGGATCACCGGCAGCCAGCTCGCGCAGAAGCTCGCGTCCGGTCAGCCCGGCCCCGAGGGCTCAATGATGAAACTGCTCTTCGCCCGAATTGCGCAGGAGTTGTCCGGCCTGGAGGTCGAACTCCTCGGGGAGGACGGGCTGCGCTTCTCCGACTGGACGCTCACTCGGACTGCCCATCAGGACTTCACCGGGCGGGACGCGGGCTACCGCTACCTGCGTGCCAAGGGCAACTCGATCGAGGGCGGCACCTCCGAGATCATCCGCAACATCGTCGCCGAGCGTGTCCTCGGACTCCCGTCGGAGCCCCGCAACGACAAGGACCGCCCCTGGAAGGAACTCGCCAGATGAGTAGCGCGTACGCCACACCCGACCTTGACCTGCTCCCCAGTGACGTGGAGCACGATCTGCGGAAGACCGTGCGCGATCTGCTCGCGGCTCGGTGCGCGCCGGACGCAGTCACCCGGATGTACGACGGCGACCGAGAAGTCGCCGAGACCTTGTGGCGTGCCCTTGCGGTCGAGGTTGGCCTGGCTGGCCTGCTGGTTCCCGAGGACCTGGGCGGGGTTGGTGCCTCCGCCGTCGACGCCGCCGCGGTGCTGGAGGAGCTCGGCCGGGCGGCTGCCCCGGTGCCCTTCCTCACCAGTTCGCTGGTCGCCACGACCGCGCTGCTCGCCTGCGCCGCGGACGAAAGAGCGCGCGAGGCGATCGCCGCTCTCGCAGCGGGCGAGCGAACAGCGGCCCTCGTCGTGCCTCTTTCGACGGCGCCTGACGGCCGGCTTCCCGACGTCAGGGCGACCAACGGCCTGCTCACAGGCACGGTCCGCAGCGTCGCGGGTGTCGTCGACGCGGACCTACTGGTGGTGCCCGCGGAGACCGCTGACGGCGTCGGTCTGTATCTCGTCGAACCGACTTCTGCGACGGTCGATCCAGTCGTCTCCCTCGACATGGGGCGCCAGGTCGCCGACGTCACGCTGGACGGCACCCCCGGAGAACTGATCCTCGCCGACAGCGAGGCCGCGGTCCGGAGCGCGCTACTGGCAGGCGCCGGGCTGCTGGCCTCCGAGCAAGTCGGCATCGCGCGCTGGTGTCTGGACGAGACAGTCGCCTATCTCAAGGTGCGCAAGCAGTTCGGCCGTGTGGTCGGCGGGTTCCAGGCCATCAAGCACCGCCTTGCCGACCTGTACGCCGAGGTCGAATCGGCGTCCGCGACCGCTCGGTATGCCGCTGCCGCGCTTGCGGCAGGAGAAGACGTGCCGATCGCCGCTCGGGTCGCCGCGGCGTACTGCAGCGAGATCGCCGTTCACGCTGCTGAGGAGGCCGTGCAGCTTCACGGCGGAATCGGCATGACCTGGGAGCACCCGGCACATCTCTACCTGAAGAAGGCGAAGGCCGACCAAATCGCGTTCGGGACCGCCGGCGCCCACCGCGCCGCGCTCGCCGGCCTCCTCGACCTCGAGTTGGGCGAGGCACAGTGAGCTTCTCAGTGGTTTCCGACCCCATGGATTACCCGTACGGGTCACTCGTCCCTGCTGACGGAACGGTCTACTGGCGAGCCTTGAGAGACGTGGCGGTCGTCGCTGCAGGCGGACTGCTCAACTTGTGCCGCAGTTCGCCGTCGGAGATTAAGCCCGGAAGGTGACAGTTTTATACATGTACTTGACGTCAAGTTCATGTAAATGTAGCGAGAACTTCCCGCCCAGGGCGGGTGCTGGGTTCGACGACGGAAGAGTAGGCACCACATGCAGGTAACCGAGACCCCCGACGCTGCCGCTGGCGAGGCGTTCGAACGTGCGCTTCGAGCGCAGACCGTCTGTGAGGCTTTCCAGATCACCGCGGCCGCGCGGGCGGAGCAGGTTGCTCTACGCACTCCGGACGACAGCGTCTCGCTGACGTACGCCGCCCTCGCCGAGAGGGTGCGGCGGGTCGCGGCTGGTCTGGCGGCGCTCGGCGTCAGGCGCGGCGACGCCGTGGGCATCATGCTGACGAACCGGCCCGAGTTCCACGTCGTGGACCTCGCTGTTATGCACTTGGGAGCCATCGCGTTCTCCGTCTACAACACGTCGGCGCACGGTCAGATCGCGTACGTGTTCGGGGACGCAGGCAACAGGGTCGTCATCACTGAGCGCGCGTTCCTCGAGCGCGTGACGGCTGTGCGCGACGACGGCATGCCGATCGATCACATCGTGGTGGTTGACGGCGAGCTGGAGGGCACGCTCGGCCTCGACCAGCTGGAGAACCTCGGTGATGCCAACTTCGACTTCGAAGCGGCGTGGTCGGCGATCAACCCCGATGACCAGCTCACCTTGATCTACACCTCCGGCACGACGGGCTCACCGAAGGGCGTGGAGCTCTCGCACGGAAACATGATGAGCGAGATCCGAGCGGTGCAGCAGGCCTTGCCTGTCACGCCTGGCGGCCGCACGGTCTCGTTCCTGCCCGCGGCGCACATCGGTGATCGGTGGAGCGGACACTATTCGCCGCTGGGAGTTTGGGGCTTCACAGTCACGTCCTGCTCGGACCCCCGCGCAGTGATGGACGTCGTGAAGCAGGTTCGCCCGACGATCTTCCTGCCGGTGCCGCGCATGTGGGAGAAGGCGAAGGCCGGCCTGGAGGTGCAGATCGCGTCGCAGCCCGGTATCGGCGGCAGGCTGATGCGCTGGGCCATCGACACCGGCATCAAGAATGCTCGCGTCGTGCAGGCGGGCAAGTCTGCGAGCCCGTCGCTCCACCTGCAGGCCAAGGTCGCCTCGGCGATCGTCGGTTCGAAGATCCGCCGCGAGCTGGGGGTGGAGCAGGCTTCGTGGTTCCTCACCGGAGCGGCACCCACGCCTCCCGACGTGTTCGAGTTCTTCGCGGCCGCCGGGATTCCGATCTGCGAGATCTGGGCGATGAGCGAGTCCTCCTGCCTCATTACCGTCAACCCGCAGAACGGCATCCGGGTGGGCACAGTCGGTGTGCCGATCCCGGGCGTCGAGGTGAAGGTTGCTGACGATGGAGAGCTGCTCGTGCGTGGCGCGACGGTGATGCACGGCTACCGCAACAAGCCTGAGCAGACCGCCGAGGCCCTCGATGTCGAGGGGTGGCTGCATACCGGTGACATCGGGTCGATCGACGATGACGGCTACGTACGGCTCGTCGACCGTAAGAAGGAGATCATCATCAACTCCGCCGGCAAGAACATGTCGCCCGCCACCATCGAGTCCTGGCTGAAGTCGTCCAGCCCGTTGATCGGCCAGGCGGTGTGCATCGGCGACGGCCGGCCGTACAACGTCGCGCTGATCACGCTCGACCCTGACGGCGCCGCCGGGAGGTCGGTGGACGACGCTCTCACGATCGCTGAGGTCGCGGCCGCTGTGGAGCGTGCGAACGATCAGCTCTCGCGCGTCGAGCAGATCAAGAAGTTCAAGATCGTCGCCAAGGAGTGGCTGCCGGGGAGCGAGGAGCTCACCCCCACGATGAAGGTCAAGCGCAGGAGCATTGTCTCGAAGTACGCCGACGAGATCGAGGAGCTCTACGCAAAGTAGCTCGGAGGTTGCGCTCGCCCAGCAGGGCTCGCGTCTGCCGGGAAGCTGCCGGTCGGGGCGACCGCCCTTGCTGTGTCTGTCCGAGTCTTGTCGGTCGTGCAGGCGTACGCGGTGGCCTGGCGATTCGCTGTAGATGACTCCGACAGTCGATGCGCCGTCAGCCGGCAAGGTCAGTTGGATGGCAAGTCCCCGTCAGCGCGGTTCTCGAGCTGACCGCTGATGCCCTTCCAGGGGTCGGATGCCCAGGTGGAGTGGGCACGATCGGTGGGCCACGGGACGAGCGCCATCGGGCGTTACGAACCATTGACTCTGAGGTTGAGTTCGGTTTCAATAACGTTAAGCCGCAAGGCCCAGCCGGGACCTCGGCTCACTCGGCGGTAACACCTGCACGCGATCTCACCTATGTCGCAGCTGGCGACACAGCATCAGGGAGTGTCATGACCATCACAGCGCCGTACATCGTCGACGGGACCGTCGGACAGCGGCATCCGTTGGAAGAGCGCGAGGGTCTGTGGGAACAGGCCATGCGCAATCGGCTGGGCCCGATGCGGATCCGGCTCTCGAGTGAGGACTGCGGGGCCGGGAAGGTGCAGTCGGCCGACCTCGTTGACCTGCTGTTGACGGACTGGGACTGCCCGGCCATGGACGGATACCTGCCGAGAAGCGTGACGCGCGGAGGACTGGACCCGGACGTCGTCGTGGTGATGGCGGCCTACGGCGGCGAGGAACGTATGTCGATCGAGGGTACTGACACTCTGTTTGGCCGGGGGGCGCTGCTCATCGTGAGCGGTGAGGGCGTCGGGCGGAGTGGTTTCAGCGTGCCCCATGGCTTGCGCAAGCGCTCGCTGGTGCTACCTCGTCCCGCTCTGAGGGCTGCGGGAAGCGGCCTCAAGATCCCCACGTCTCTCTCCCTGGGGTCCGATCGCCCCTTGGTCAGCATGTTCCACACCTTCCTGAGCCAGGTGTGGAACGGACTTCCCGACATGACTGTCGCCGCTGAACGGGAGGCGGCACGGGCAGCACTGATCGCGTTGATCGCGGGCATCGTTCGATCGGAGGGGGTTGGCGTGAACGACGAGTCCGCTCTCCCGGCGCTGCGTGCGCAGCTGGATCGATCGATCGCGGAGCGACTGAGGCACGGTCCGGTCCGTCTCGAAGACCTAGCGGCTGACCACGGAGTCTCGACCCGCACGATCCACCGAGCCTTCGGTCTCACCGGCGACACCATGAAGTCGGTGGTCCGCGCGCAACGCCTTGCCGGGGTACGGCAGGACCTCCTCAACACCAACCTGACGATCGCGACGATCGCCAACCGATGGAACTACTACGACCCGAGCCACCTCGGCAAGGAGTTTCGTGAGGTCTTCGGGCTCTCCGCTGGCGAGTACCGCCAGAACTACGCCGGCGACACCGGGGGGTCGATCGGGTCGGAGATCGAACACAGTGCGCTCGGAGCGGACCGGGTGATGGCAGCGTCGTGATCTCGTCGCGCATCTGCAGGGCGCGATGACGGTCAGCGCTCTGACCTGCGGTTTCGCCCACGGGGCCGGTGCGTGAACGTCGATCCGCTCCACGGCGAGCTTGGCGCGTCGCGACGAAACGCTTACCCCCGGCGTACCCCGCGCTCGCAATCCGTGCCGTTCCATGCGTTGATTTGCCCCAATTCTAGGCGTGAATCCCGCGTGCAAGTGCCAGGGAAGCCATTCGCAATGAGAAGGTCAGGGGTTCGAATCCCCTCAGCTCCACCATGTGATGAGTCGGGACATAGGTGACACCTGAGTCGCGACAGAAGTGACAAGTCAGAGAGCTCCCGGCCATCGGCCGGGGGCTCTTTGCGTGTTGCGCCAGTAGTTCTTGTCGGGCTCGATGGTGTGGGTGGACAGGATTTCTCCGGTGGTGAACCCGACGACGGTCACGGTGGTGTCGTCGGCGATGGCGAGGACTTGTAGTCCTCGGTGGGCGTAGCCGACGCCGAGGTGGTGCATGCGCCCGGCGCGGCGGAAGCTGACCTTGCCCCAGACGTCGACGTGGTCGTAGCGCAGCCGGTGGTGGCCGATGGTGCCGTCGTTGCGCGCTGGGGTGGCTTTGGGAAGTGCTGTGTAGGCCTTGGCCGGGGTGGTGCGGTCCAGGGCGCGGTGGGGGCGCTGCTCGTTGTAGATCTGCCGGTAGCGGTCGAGTTGGTGCTGCAGGTCCGCGATGGTGTCGGCGTCGGGTTGTTGGGCGAGCCATTGCTTCTGGGTCTGGTGGAAGCGTTCGACCTTGCCCTGGGTCTGGGGGTGGCCGGGGTGGCCGTTCTTCTGGGTGATCCCGAGGATCGCCAGGACGTATTCGTAGGCGTTCTTCCCGCCGCCGAAGCGGGCGGTGTAGACGCGGCCGTTGTCGGTGAGTGTGGATGCGGGTTGGCCGTGGTCGTTGCAGGCGGTGAGGAACTCG
>NZ_JBMCZA010000170.1:2682-3681 GCF_048654705.1 Nocardioides sp. CPCC 206348 | reverse complement strand
GACGCCGGCCGTACCGCCGACCGGGCCATCGAGTCCGAGGTGATCGAGGCGCTCGGCCTGACCATGGCGCCCGATCCCGACGCCGCGCGCTGGCTGGTCCGTGCGATCGTCTCGCTCCTCACCGTTCCCGGTCGCGACGCCGCGGAGGAGCGGGCGATGGTGGCGCGGTTCGTGGCGCCGGTGGTGCGGGTTCATCAAGGTATGTAGCCGAGTTGTCACTTCCCACGGTGGGCACGCCGTGGGAAGTGCCGGGCCGCCGACATACCTTGATGAACCCGCAGCCGCTCCGACGACGAGGCGAGGGAAACCCGGTCGACGCCGCCGTCGGCGATGCGGTTCGATCGGGGCATGATCCTCTCCCACGACGACGAGGGCTCCGGCCCGGCAGTCGTCCTCCTGCACTCCGGTGTCTGCGACCGACGGATGTGGGCGGACCAGGTCGCTGCACTCGCGCCCTCGCACCGCGTCATTCGTCCGGACCTGCGGGGGTTCGGGGAGACCCCGTTGCCGGCGGAGCGGTTCTCGTTCGCCGCCGACGTGGTCGCACTGCTCGACCACCTGCAGGTCGACCGCGCCGCGATCGTCGGGTCCTCCTTCGGCGGACGCGTGGCGCTCGAGGTTGCGGTCACGGCTCCAGAGCGAGTCGCGTCGCTGGCCCTGCTGTGCCCGGCGCTCCGGGGAGTCCCGAGCACCCCGCGGGCCGATGCCTTCGACGAGGAGGAGGACCGGCTGCTCAACAGCGGGGACGTGGCGGGCGCGGTGGAGCTGAACGTCGCCACGTGGCTGGGGCCGGAGGCCTCGGCAGCGACGCGTGACCTCGTCCGCGCGATGCAGGCGCACGCCTTCGAGGTCCAGCTGGCCGCCGACGAGCTCGATCCGGGCCCCGAGGCGACGCGGGTCGACGTGGACCTGGCGCTGGTGTCCGCACCCACGCTGGTCGTCAGCGGTGGCCTCGACGTGGACCACTTCCAGAACGTCGCCCAGCACGTGGCCGACTCC
>NZ_JBMCZA010000170.1:1043-2625 GCF_048654705.1 Nocardioides sp. CPCC 206348 | reverse complement strand
GCGTGACCCGGTAGCGCACGAACGACGGCACCGCGAGCGCGGCCACCACGGTCAGCACGACGACGAGCACGCCGCCACCGGCAGCCGCGGTCGCCGTACCCACCATGGCAGCGGTGGCGCCGTGGGCGACGTCCGCGATGCGTGGTCCACCGGCGACGACGACGATGAAGATGCCCTGCAGCCGGCCGCGGACCTCGTCGGCCGCGGCGCTCTGGAGCATGGACGTGCGGAACGCGGCCGAGGCCATGTCGGCTGCGCCGCCGATCACGAGCATGAGGACAGCGAGCCCGAGCCACAGGTGCGGCGAGCCCGGGAGCTCGTCGGCACCGAACACCGCCAGGCCGAACCCGACCATCGCCAGGCCCCACACCACGATGCACCAGATCACGGCGCGCCCCTGGCCGGTGACGCGCGAGACCCAACCCGAGAACACGCCGCCGATCACCGCACCTGCGGGGATTCCGGCGAAGAGCAGTGCGAACGCGAGCCCGCCCTCCTCCGGTCCGAGGAAGCTCTCGTGGGCGATCTGCGGGAACAGCGCGCGCGGCATGCCGAAGACCATCGCGATGATGTCGACGACGAAGGACATCATCAGCACCGGCTGGGTGCGCAGGTAGGTGATCCCCTCGATCACCGAGCGCAGGCCGGGGGTGCCGGTCACGCCCTGGATCGGCAGGGACGGCAGGCGGATGACCGCGAACAGGGTCGCGAAGAGACAGACCGCGTCGGCGAGGTAGAGCCACGAGAACCCGACGAACGGGATCAGGATGCCCGCCACGAGGGGGCCGCCGATCGCACCGGCCTGCATCACCGTCATGTTCAGCGAGTTCGCCGCCGGCAGTTCGTCGGGCTCGAGGAGGCGCGGCAGGACGGCCGAGCGGGTGGGCTGGTTGACCGCGAAGAACGCCTGCTGCACGGCGAACAGGCACAGCAGCAACCAGACGTTCTCCAGTCCCAGAGCGGCCTGCAGCCAGAACAGCACCGCCGTGCCGATCAGCCCGGTCGTGGTCACCAGCAGCAGCGTGCGCCGGTCGAAGTGGTCCGCGAGCGCCCCGCCCCAGAGGCCGAACACGACCAGCGGCACCAGGCCGAAGAGCCCGGTCAGGCCGACGTACGCCGACGAGCCGGTCTGCGCGTAGATCTGGGCCGGGACGGCGACGACCGTCAGCTGCGCGCCGACGACCGTGATGATGTTCGCGGTCCACAGCCGCCGGAAGTGCTGGTTGCGCAGGGGCCGGGTGTCGGCCAGCAGTCCGCGCATCCTCACCCGGCAAGGCTACGGACCCGTTGGTCGACCTACTGAACCGGAGGCCAGCAGTACCGGTAGTGCGGGATCTTGTCGAAGTCGGTGCTCACCCAGCCGTAGCCGCTGACGACGTCGCCGACGACCTCGGCCGTGCGCACCAGTGCCCCGAGGACCCCGCGGTCCAGGGCGCTCTGCCTGTCGACCGGAGCCCGAACCGCCGTACCCACGGACAACTGGGCCTGCAGGACGTCGCGTTCGTACGACGCCCAGCGCTCGCGCCCGGCGACGTACTCGGGTGCGTCGCGGTAGGCGACGACCACCCGGCTGCCGCCGCGG
>NZ_JBMCZA010000170.1:766-868 GCF_048654705.1 Nocardioides sp. CPCC 206348 | reverse complement strand
AGCCAGTTCAGGACGGCGACCTGCAGGTCGGGCGGCGGAATGACCTGGAGCGGTCGGGCTGCGCGCATCCGGTCGACCGCCCCCACGGCGAGTCCGGCCGGG
>NZ_JBMCZA010000170.1:676-756 GCF_048654705.1 Nocardioides sp. CPCC 206348 | reverse complement strand
AACCGCTTGCGCAGCTCGCCGTCGGCCGCCGGTTCCTTCTCGGCGCCGGTGGTGACGGTGTGGGCGCTGCGGCCGATGAG
>NZ_JBMCZA010000170.1:195-666 GCF_048654705.1 Nocardioides sp. CPCC 206348 | reverse complement strand
AACCGCTTGCGCAGCTCGCCGTCGGCCGCCGGTTCCTTGTCGGCGCCCGTGGTGACGGTGTGCGCAGTGCCGCCGATGATGTTGCCGGGCTGGTCCTGGGTGACCTGCGCGCTGTAGCAGTCGCGCGGCTTGATGCCGACGATCGACAGGTAGGCCTGGAGGAGCTCGGCCGCGGTGCCCGGCAGGTACGGGAACGGCGAGGGAACGAGTGGCCGCTTGTCGGGGCGCGGCATCACGACCCGCCGGATCTCCAGCCAGTTCAGGACGGCGACCTGCAGGTCGGGCGGCGGGACCACCTGCAGTGGCCGGGCCGCCCGCATCCGGTCGACCGCCCCGACGGCGAGTCCGGCGGGATGCAGGACCACGACACCCGTGACCCCGGCCAGGACGTAGGGATCACTCCCGCCACCGTCCTCGCCACCGCTCCCTCCGCTGGCGTCGACCGCCACCCGGCGCGCGATGCCCAGGCAC
>NZ_JBMCZA010000170.1:0-155 GCF_048654705.1 Nocardioides sp. CPCC 206348 | reverse complement strand
CCGAGGTCCTCGTCGAGCACCGACGGCTCTCCGGGACGACGGGCGGCCCACGTCTCGCGGGCGTCGAAGGAGACGGCGGTCGGTGGTGGCGCGGGAGGCAGCGCCGCCACGGAGGCGTGGGTGATCTCCCACTCGACGATCGCCGCCCGCCCGAT
>NZ_JBMCZA010000169.1:3468-7463 GCF_048654705.1 Nocardioides sp. CPCC 206348 | reverse complement strand
TCGGCGCGGATCGAATCAACGGTGCCAGCGAATTCGGCACCAACGATGAGTACCTCTGCCGTCGAGTCGTTGATGAGGTACACCAGCTCCTCGGCCGAGAGCCGGAAGTTGACGACCGCGTGCGCGGCACCGAGCAGCGACGCGGCGAACGTCGTCTCGAGACAGGCGGGGTGGTTCTTGTCGAGGAAAGCGATGCGGTCTCCCGGCCCGATGCCCTCGGTGCGAAGGGCGCCAGCGAGGCGAAGGATCCGGTCGTGCAGCTGGCGCCAGGTCCACGACTGCTCCCCGAAGACAAGTGCGGTGCGGTCCGGCGACGCTGCCACGGCTCGCTCAATGATGTCGAAGATGGCGGGGGGAGTAGCGGTCATGTTCCCTGTGCTCCTGACTGTACGTGCGGTCAATGTGACGCCACTGTAAGGGTTCGTGACGACTGACACAATAGTTGACTGACCGTGCGTACGGTCACTAGCCTTCGGTCATGAAGGATCCGCACTCGTGACCGCCGCGTTGCACGACGTCCTGACCCCGTCCCTCTATGGAAGCGGGATCCCTCACGACCTGTACCGCGACCTGCGTCGCGAGCACGCGGTGGTGTGGGTGGAGGAACCGGCGACGGCATCTTTCGCAGGAGGGCGCGGATACTGGCTCGTGCTGCGGCACGCCGAGGTGAGTCACGTGTCACGGCATCCCCAGGACTACTCGTCCTGGCGGGGCACCAGCTTCCTTCGTGACCAGCGACCCAGTGACATTGCCGTGTTGCGCCGCATGATGCTGAACATGGATCCGCCCGAGCACACCGCGCTGCGAAAGATCGTCAATCGTGCGTTCACGCCCAAGACGATCCGAGCGCAGTTGTTCGACGCCATCCAGCGGCACGCGCGCGAAGTGGTTGATGCCATCTGTGAAGCAGGAGAGACCGACTACCTTGCGACCGTTGCGGCAGAAATGCCGCTCCTCGTGCTGGCTGACGTCCTCGGGATTCCGCCAGAGGATCGCAAACTGCTGTACAGCTGGACCAATCGCCTCGTGGGAATCGACGACCCCGAGTATGGGGCGGACCCGCAGGCCTTCCTGTCAGCGTTCACCGAGATGTTCGCGTACTGCCGCGCGGCCACGACGCAGCGGCGTACGAATCCGACCGCTGATCTCTGGAGCACGGTCGTCAACGCCGAGGTCGACGGTGAGTACCTGTCGGACGGCGAACTGGACAGGTTCTTCCAGCTCCTCGTGATCGCCGGGAACGACACGACCCGCAATCTCCTGGCGAACACGATGCTGACGCTCTCGCAGCACCCGGACCAACTGCAGCTCCTCAGGGACGACCTGTCGTTGTTGCCCGGCGCGGTCGAGGAGGTGCTGCGCTTCAATCCGTCGGTCATCCAGTTTCGCCGGACCGCCACCAGGGACCTGGAGCTCGCGGGTCAGCAGATTGCCGAGAATGACCGGGTCGTCATCAACTACGCATCGGCCAACCGCGATGAGGCCGTGTTCGACGAGCCAGATCGCTTCGACATCACTCGCGACCCGAACCCGCACATCTCCTTCGGGGACGGCACGCACTACTGCCTCGGTGCCAACCTTGCTCGTCTCCAGGTGCACACCGTGCTCAAGGAACTGTTCACGAGACTCCCGGACATCGATGTGAGCGGCGATGCACGGCACATGCAGTCCAGTTTCATGAACGGGATCAAGTACCTGCCCGTTCGCTTCACACCTGCGTCGAAGCGCGGACCGCTGGCGGCGCCGAACGTGGACCCGGCGAGTTCCGTCGGTGCAGGTGAGAGTCAAGGACTGCCCGTCGACGTCGCAGTGCCGGAGCACGGGACGCCGATGCTGGTGCTCTACGGCTCGAACTTCGGAACCGCTGAGGACGTCGCGAGCGACCTCGCCGCTGCCGGGCGTCGACGCGGATTCGAGGTTCGCACTGCTGCCTTGGACGAGGCTGTGGAGGCCCTGCCCACCGAGGGTGTCGTCATGATCGCCACCGCGACGTACAACGGCACCCCGCCCGACAATGCGGTGCGCTTCGCCGAGTGGATCACCGCGAGTTCGCCCGATCTCTCCGGCGTCAGGTTCAGCGTCTTCGGCTGCGGAAATCATGAGTGGGCGCCCACCTTCCAGGACTTCCCTCGCCTGATCGACGACCGGTTGGTTGAGCTGGGCGCGACGCGGGTTCACCCTCGCGGTGAGGGCGACGTCGCCGATGACTTCGACGGCGACCTCCAGGCGTGGGACGCGGCATTGTGGCCGGACGTCGCCCGAGTGTTCGACATCGATCTGAGCGAGGTCGCGCCCTCGACCGTCTCCGGACTCCGCATCGAGTTCCTCCCCAGCGACCTCGCCAATCCGTTCGTGCAGTCAATGAACGCACGGCCCATGAGAGTTCTTGAGGTCCGCGAACTGACTCGGCCCGACGGCCCGTTCCTGACCCGTCCGGTCCACCACATCGAGCTCGAACTGCCGGCTGACCTGTCGTACGAGGCTGGCGACCATCTCGGGGTCATCGCGCGCAACAGCACGGCCCTCACTGCTCGGGTGGCCGATCGTTTCTCCCTTGACCTCGACACCTGGGTCCGGCTCGATGCGGACAACGGGTTGAGCACCTTCCTGCCGGTGGGGCAGAGGGTGACTGTCGGGGAGCTGCTCAGCGACTTCGTGGAGCTTCAAGGCGTCGCGGGCCGCCGTCACGTGACATGCCTCGTGAACCACACAGAGGATTCGGAGACGCGTCAGCAACTCCAGGGTCTCCTCGACGGCGACACGTACCGCGACCAGGTACTGGGTCGGCGACTCTCGGTTCTCGACCTGCTGGAGCTCCATCCCGCCTGCCGTCTCCCGTTTGCGGTCTACCTGGAGCTTCTGGGCCCCCTCACGCCGCGGTACTACTCAATCTCGTCCTCGGCGAGGGTGCAGCCGGACAGGTGCTCCATCACGGTGGGATCGCTGATCGACGAAGCGCGTTCGGGAAACGGCACGTTCTACGGCGTCTGCTCCAACCACCTGGCCGAGCAGCAGGCAGGTGACGTCGTACACGCCTTCGTCCGGGACACGTCGAGTGCCTTCCGGCTGCCCAGCGACCCGAGCCGCCCGGTCCTGATGATCGCCTCGGGTACCGGCCTTGCTCCCTTCCGTGGGTTTCTGCAGGAGCGGGCAGCCGCCAAGGAAGCGGGAGTGGCCCTCGCCCCCGGTCTCTTGTTCTTCGGGTGTCGCCATCCGGAATCGGATGAGCTCTACCTGGGCGAACTCGACGAGCTCGCGGCAGCAGCGGACATCGAGATCTTCCGTGCCTACTCGCGTGCCACCGACCTGGACCGCGGGTACGTGCAGGACCTCGTGCGGCAGGAGGGTGGATCGGTCATGGATCTGCTCGACCGGGGAGGAATCGCCTTTGTCTGCGGAGGGACGGCGATGGCTGAGGGCGTCCGGGCAACGCTCCTCGAGTTGCGCAGCGCAATGCATGGCTTGACTCCCGAAGGGGCACGGGCATGGATGCAGAACCTCGCCGTCGAGGGGCGGTGGCTGGTCGATGTGTGGGCCAGCAACTAGGAATGAAGGTGTGAGCAGTGCCTGAAACGATCAAGAATCTCGTCCGCGCGACGGAGCAGTTCGTTCGGACGGAGGTCCTGCCCATCGAGGACGAGCACGACGGCGACGTCGAGCTCGCCGGGGGCGAGCGTCTCCGCGCTGAGCTCCAGACCAAGGCGCGTGCCGAGGGCCTGTTGTCGCCACACGGCCCGGTCGACTGCGGTGGGCTCGGTCTCGGCATGGTGGACCGTGCCCCCGTCTTCGAGGCGGCCGGCCATGGACTCTTCGGCCCGATGGCGCTCAACATCAACGCCCCGGATGAGGGCAACATCCATTTGCTCGACCACGTCGCGACCGCCGCGCAGCGGGACCGTTTCCTGGCGCCGTTGGTCCGTGGGCGGGTGCGCTCGGCGTTCGCGATGACCGAGCCGGCGCCGGGCGCCGGCTCCGACCCCTCGATGCTGGCCACA
>NZ_JBMCZA010000169.1:2577-3458 GCF_048654705.1 Nocardioides sp. CPCC 206348 | reverse complement strand
GGCCACAAGCACTTCATCACCGGTGCCGACGGTGCCGGCTTCTTCATCATCATGGCTCGGACCAGCGGTGAGGTGGGCGGACTCGGTGGAGCGACGATGTTCCTCGCTCCCGCTGAGGCGCCCGGCCTCGAGGTGGGACGCCACATCGGGACGGTCGACAGGTCGATGCTCGGTGGGCACTGCGAGATGCGGTTCACCGACGTCTTCGTTCCCGATGAGGACGTCCTGGGTGGCGTGGACGAGGGCTTCCGCTACGCGCAGGTCCGGCTCGGCCCCGCCCGGATGACGCATGTGATGCGATGGTCGGGTGCGGCACGGCGTGCCCACGAGGTCGCGGTGCAGCACGTCGCGGGCCGCGAGGCCTTCGGCGGCCGACTGGCTGACCTGGGGATGATGCAGCAGATGATCGCCGACAACGAGATTGACCTCGCGGCGACCCGTGCCCTGCTCCTGGTCGCGTGCCGCGAGCTCGACGACGGAGGGCGGGCCTCGGAGTCGACCTCGATCGCGAAGACCTTCGCGGCCGAAGCGCTGCACCGTGTCGTCGATCGCGCCACCCAGATGTGCGGCGGACTCGGCGTCTCGCGCGACCTGCCGGTTGCACGCATCGCCCGCGAGATCAGGCCTTTCCGGATCTACGACGGCCCGTCCGAGGTGCATCGCTGGTCGATCGCCAAGCGTGCCGTCCGTCGCATCGCGGGCGAGTCTGGCCAGCGTTGATGAGTAACCTCTCCGCAGCGCAGCTGGACGCGGTCGCGCACCTGATGGCCGAGGCGGGTACGCCGACCGCCGGTCCGCTCGAGGCTGTGTTGATCGCCGGTGGCCGGTCCAACCTCACCTACGCGATCACGGACGGAGCCGGACGCTGGGTCCTGCGTACG
>NZ_JBMCZA010000169.1:0-2567 GCF_048654705.1 Nocardioides sp. CPCC 206348 | reverse complement strand
ATCGCCGGTGGCCGGTCCAACCTCACCTACGCGATCACCGACGGAGCCCGTCGCTGGGTCCTGCGTACCCCTCCGCTCGCCGGCCGCACCGCGTCGGCCCACGACGTGGCGCGCGAGCACCGGGTCACCGCAGCCCTGATGGGCACCGACGTCCCGGTCGCCGACGCGGTGCTCATCCACGAGGCCGAGGACGTGCTCGGGGTGCCGTTCACCGTGAGCGCCTTCGTCGACGGGGTCGCGATCCGCACCCAGGCCGACCTGGCGACGTACGACGACCAGGGGCTGGCGGTGGTCATGGACAGCATGCTCACCACCCTCGCCACCCTGCACCGGGTCGACCACGTGGCCGTCGGCCTGGGGTCGTTCGGACGCCCCGACGGGTACGCCGCCCGGCAGCTGCGCCGCTGGTCGGGCCAGTGGGAGACAGTGGGGGACCAGCGGCTCGACTCGTTGGCGCAGGAGGTAGCGGCGAAGCTCGCCGCCGCCGTACCGGAGCAGCGTTCCACCTCGGTCGTGCACGGCGACTACCGCATCGACAACGCCCTGCTCGTCGCTCCCGGTTCACCTGACGCGGGCACGGTGGCTGCAGTCGTCGACTGGGAGCTCTCCACCATCGGTGACCCGATCGCCGACGTGGCGATGATGTGCGCCTACCGGCATCCGTGCTTCGACCTGGTCATCGGTGCGCCAAGTGCATGGACCAGTCAACGCTTGCCGACGGTCGAGGACCTGGCGGCGGGTTACGAGCGGGTCGGTGGTGTCGCGCTGGACGACTGGGACTTCCACCAGGCGCTCGGTTGCTACAAGGTCGCGGTGATCTCGGCAGGAATCGACCATCGGCGCCGTGCTGGATCTGGCACAGGCCCCGGTTTCGACACCGCGGGACAGGCAGTCGAGCCCTACCTGGAGCTGGCCAGGTCTTCTGTGCTGACGGCGTAGATCAGGGCGGCAAGGTCATCCATGGCCTTGCCGTTCTTGCTTCCGGTTGGTCGGTCCTCGCAGTGGGCGCTCTGGTCCCACAGCTGGGCGCAATCGTCCTAGAGGTGCCGGTCACAGCTTTCCTAGGGTGGAACGGCCGAGGGCGAGGGCGGCGCGACCGGGAATGGACCGATGAAGTCATCACCGAGATTCACCGTTGACCCTGGAAAGCCGGGGGCACGATGACACGACCCGCGGGCGAGCTTTCTGCGGAGGTGTGGGCGGCGCTCGACGCCCCGAAGCGACAGGGTCCGCAACGTCGAGGACCCGACGGCATGAGCCCCGAGGCTCGCCGAATCGCGCGGGACGCGGTCAGGTCCTCGATGCCCTTCAAGACGTTCTCAACGTTCGGCGATTTCTACGGTTTCGTCGGCAAGGTCTTCAAGCAGATGTTCACGCGGCGCTTTCACTTCCGTGAGTTCGTCTCCCAGGCCTGGTTCATCACCACGGTCTCCTTCGCCCCTGCCCTCCTGGTCGCGATCCCGTTCTGTGTCGTCATCGTCTTCCAGATCAACCAGATCCTCATCCAGATCGGGGCAGTGGACCTGGCGGGTGCGGGCGCGGGCGTGGCGGTGGTGCGGGAGATCGGTCCGATCGTGAGCGTGCTGGTCGTGGCAGGCGCAGGTGCGACCGCCGTCTGTGCGGACCTGGGTTCGCGAAAGATCCGCGAAGAGATCGACGCGATGGTCACGTTGGGCATTGATCCGATCGAGCGGCTGGTCGTCCCGCGGGTGCTGGCCTCGATGGTGGTCGGCGTCGCTCTCAACGGAATGGTGACCTTGGTGGGCCTGCTCGGCGGGTACTTCTTCTCCGTCGTCCTCCAGGGGGCGACGCCGGGGTTGTACCTCGCCGACCTCACACTCCTGATCGGGCTACCCGACTTCCTCGCCTCGGAGATCAAGGCTGCCGTCTTCGGGCTCCTCGCAGGCCTGACCGCCTGCTACCTCGGGCTCAACGCCAAGGGCGGGCCCAAGGGCGTGGGCGAGGCGGTCAACCAGACGGTCGTCTTTGCGTTCATGTTGCTCTTCGCCGCGAACAGCGTGATCACGGCGCTGTTCTTCCAGATCAAGTCAGGTGCCTGAAATGGCGTCCCCCACGAAGTCGCTGCGTGAACTGGGCGACCAGCTCAGCTTCCACGGCAGTGCCTACTCGCACGCACCGCGAGCACTCCGGCACTATCCCAGGGAGATCCTGCGCCAGCTCGCCGAGGTTTCCCTCGGCTCGGGAGCCCTTGCCTTGATCGGCGGAACGGTCATGGTGATCGGCTTTCTGACCACAGCATCAGGGATCGAAGTGGGCCTGCAGGCCTACACGTCCTTCGACAACATCGGTGTCTCGACGTTGTCCGGTTTCTTCTCGGCGTACTTCAACACCCGTGAGGTCGCGCCGATCATCGCGGGCATCGCCCTCACCGCGACCGTCGGCGCGGGCTTCACCGCCCAGATCGGTGCCATGCGGGTCAGCGAGGAGATCGACGCCCTCGAGGTGATGGCCGTTCACCCGGTGCCCTACCTGGTCACGACCCGGATCATCGCGGGACTCATCGCCGTCGTACCGCTCTTCGCGATCGCGCTGATGATGTGCTGGCT
>NZ_JBMCZA010000168.1:59450-61925 GCF_048654705.1 Nocardioides sp. CPCC 206348 | reverse complement strand
GGAATGCTCATGCCAGCTTCTCCCTCGTGCGGTTCAGGAAGGCCAGGGCGTCGACGCCCATCGCTGCGCTGTCGTCAGCCCAGTCGGTCGCCTTCCCGGCGATGATCACGTGTACGGCGCCCGCCTCACGCAGCGCGGCAGCGGCTGCGCCGCCCCACTCGGCGTAGGCGTCGTCGGTGCCGGCGAGGCACACCACCGCCTGCTTGTCGTACGACGCCAGGAGGTCCTCGGCGCTCGAGGTCGGTCCGGCGACGTCGACCGCGATGCCACCGGCGGCCAGCAGGTTGCTGACGAAGGTGGCGCGGGCGGTGTGCTGCGCGACGGTGCCGAGCGTGGCCAGGAAGACCGGGCTCGCGGCGGGCGCGTCGCGCAGGGCCTCGAACGAGGCGCCGTACCGGCGGACCGAGGCGCCGTCCTCGGACGGGGCACGCTCCGGCAGGACCTCGGCGAGGTTCGGGAACTCCGTCAGGCCGGTGATCGGGCGCTTGCGGGTGACGATCTCGGCCTCGCGGCGGGCCACGACGTCGGCGATGCGGTCACGGAGGGCGTCCAGGCCGTCCGTCTCGAGAAGCCCGAGCTCGGCCCAGGCCGCGACGGCGAGGTCGTCGGTCAGCTTCTCGACGGCGTAGGCGCCACCGGC
Organism: Nocardioides sp. CPCC 206348; assembly: GCF_048654705.1. NCBI lineage: Bacteria > Bacillati > Actinomycetota > Actinomycetes > Propionibacteriales > Nocardioidaceae > Nocardioides > Nocardioides sp. CPCC 206348. The sequence continues at coordinate 61,285 of NZ_JBMCZA010000168.1, read as the reverse complement.
GGGGTCGGCGACCTTGGCGACGTGTGACTCGTCGATGAGCAGGTGCGACACGTTGCGGGCGATCCGGCGACCGAAGAGGTCGGGCTGGCCGACCGGCGTCTCGAACGGCAGGACCGTCACGGCATCCGCGCCGCCGACACCGGCCGCGAAGGCGGCGACGGTCGTGCGGAGCATGTTCACGTAGGGGTCGTACTTGGTCAGCATCGGCCGGCTGGTGACGGCGTGCTGGCGCTGCTCGGCGCTCACGCCGGACAATTCGAGCACCCGCGCCCAGAGCCGGCGGGCAGCGCGCAGCTTGGCGATCGTCGGGAACTGCTCGTCGGTCGCGGCGTAGCGGAACTCGATCAGGTCCGCAGCGACGGCGGGCTCGATGCCGGCCTCGGCCAGCACGCGCAGGTAGGTGGTGGCGACGAAGATGCTGTAGCCGAGCTCCTGCACGTCGCTGGCGCCGAGGTCGTGCGCCGCGGTGGCGTCGACGACGAGGCCACGCACACCGCGCTCGATCGCGAGCTTCGCGACCGCGACGACGTGGTCGACGTTCGCCTGCGTCTCCGCCTCGACGAGGCCCCGGAGCGAGGCTCCGATCGGGTCGACGCCGAGGTTCGTGTCGGGGTGCAGGTTCGTGTAGGTGCCGGTCTCGAACGTGTCGAGGAAGGCCGTCGCGACGGCAACGGGGTCACCGATCGGGTCCAGGACGACGGGCGCGAGGTCGAGCAGCACCTCGTTGAGCAGCGTCTCGAGGTCCGTGTCGGGGCCGGCCTGCACCCACAGGGAGGTGACGCCGCCGTCGAGGTCCACGAGCGCCTGCTCGTTGAGCAACTTCGCGTCGGGACCGGCGATCCGGGCCCGGATGTCCCAGGCACCTGCGCGGGTCGGACGCCCACTGGTCTGCACGCCCTCGAGGTCGGCCGGCGTGCCGATCGGCGTGATCCCGATGCCGTCCAGCGTCTTCCGGGTCAGCTTGTCCCACACCGCAGCGTCGGGATCGGTGTCGCTGAGCTTGCGGGTCTTGCGGAGAACGGCAGCGGTGGCAGCCTCCCAATCGGCGCGCGTGTGCACGTCCTCGGGCTGCGCCAACGGCAGGGGCGTTTCAGTCACGAGCGACAAGACTATCCGTGACAGGACCGCTGTCACGGATGTGTGACCAATCTCCGGGCTACCGGTCAGTAGGAAGCCAGGGAGTTTGCCCCACCCTGAACACTGCACCCGTGAAGGTGATCGACGACCACGGTCAGGTCTGGCGTGTCACTCGCCGCTGGTTGCCGTGGCGCCCTCATCGCCACAAGGTCGACCCCAGCCTCTGGCTCGACGGCGTCGACGACCCCATCGGCTTCCTCATCCTTCTCGTCATCGGCTTCTTCGTGCTGCCGGTCGTCTTGGTCGGCCTCTTCCTCACCCTTGAGGTCCTTCTCATCCTCCTTCTCCTTCCCTTTGCCGTCATCGGCCGGATCGCGCTCGGCAAGCACTGGTGGGTCGAAGCCCGCAAGGGCTTCTCCCCCTACTGGGAGGTCCAGGCCGGCAACTGGCGGCAGAGCCGCGACCAGATCAGGAAGGTCGCAGGCGACATCGAGCGCGGTGACCTGCCCCTGCGGACTCTCGGCCTCGAGGACTGAGATTCACCTGACGTACACCCCGGGCCCTCCCGACGCTCAGACCCGCGCCACGTCCGGACCCGAGGGTGGGAACCATGAAGATCGTTCTTGCGACCGAGACCTTCTACCCCGCGGTCGACAGCACCACCACGACGCTCAAGGCCACGGCCGACCGGCTCATCGACCGGGGCCACACGGTCCGGATCATCGCGCCGGGCCCCGGCCTGGCGAGCTACCGCGGCT
>NZ_JBMCZA010000168.1:58957-59416 GCF_048654705.1 Nocardioides sp. CPCC 206348 | reverse complement strand
CTCGAGCCCACGGGCGCGCAGGTCCGCGACGCCGTCGAGGCGTTCGAGCCCGACCTGGTGCAGGTGCACTCCCCCCGTGCCATCGGCCGCAAGGCGCTCAAGCACGCGGCCCGCGCCGGTGTGCCGACCCTCGCCGTCGAACAGTCCCCCGTGCTCGACCTCGCCGCCGACTACTGGCGTGCCAAGGTCGCCGAGCGTGCGGACCGCGTCCTCGTCACCTCGCCCTGGATGGTGGAGCGCGCCGCCGAGCTCGGCATCGACGCCCAGCTGTGGCTGCCCGGTGTCGACCCCGCCGCCTTCACCCCAGCGCTTCGCGACCAGTGGCTGCACGGCTCCTGGTCGAAGGCGAAGTCGAAGGAGGGCCGACGCGTCGTCGTCGGCTACGTCGGCGGTCTCCACAAGGCTGCCGGCGTACGACGCCTCGTGGACCTCGCCGCGCTTCCCGGCATCCGACTCGTC
>NZ_JBMCZA010000168.1:55447-58910 GCF_048654705.1 Nocardioides sp. CPCC 206348 | reverse complement strand
GTGCCGACGCTGGACCTGCTGGTGCACCCCGGCGAGCACGAGACCGACTGCCACGCGTTGCGTGAAGCGGCCTCGGCGGGCGTGCCCGTCGTTGCTCCGCGTGCCGGCGGTGCCCGCCACGTGGTGTCCCACCTGGAGACGGGTGTCCTGTACGACGCCTCGGACCCGCGCGACCTCGCCCGGGCCGTCACGGCAGTCGCCGCCGACCCGCACCGCGGGTTGCTCGGTACCGCCGGGCGCGAGGCGGCAGGTCGTCGTACCTGGACCGACGCGGTGGACGAGCTGATCGCCGCCCACTACCCCGCGAACGTCGCGGTGAACGCCTGAAGCTCAGCTCGCGACGATCCCGACCACGAGGTTGATCGTCGTGGCGAGGATCGCGGCACCGAAGACGTACGAGAACAGGCAGTGCCGCAGCACCACCGCCCTGATCGGCGAGCTCGAGACGGCGGTGTCGGAGACCTGGTAGGTCATGCCGAGGTTGTAGCTGAAGTAGAAGAACTCCCGGAAGGCCGGCGGATCCTCGGAGTTGAAGTCGATGCCGCCCGGCGTCCCGCCGTAGTAGAGGTGCGCATAGCGGGTCGCGTACATCAGGTGCAGCGACGCCCAGGCCATGAAGACCCCGGCCAGCGCCAGCGCGGCCGGTCCGCGACCCGCGTGGTCCCCGCCCGCCAGCATCAGCATCACGATGCCTCCCAGCCCGGACAGCGCAGCGCCTCCGACGACGAGCTCGGTGGCGACGGGGCGCAGGTCCTCATGGGTGGCATTGACCCGGGTGGCGTCGGCGTCCATCGGCCACAGGACGAGCCATCCGACGGCGACATAGGCCGTGCAGGTGACGACGATGCCGGTCAGCACGCCGACCTCGGGATCGCTGACCGCAACGGCGCCGCCGGCTGCGGACCCGGCCGCGAGGGCACCCAGCAGACGAGGTACGGCGGTGGCCACCAGCGGCGGGCGCTTCGTGCTGGAGGTTGCCGTCATGTCGGCCAGCCTAGTGACGCGGTCTGGTATTGATGCCCCATGCTGCTGCGCCGCCTGGAGTACCTCGCCGCCTTGTCGCGCGAGAGCCACTTCGGACGCGCCGCAGCGGAGTGCCACGTCACGCAACCCGCACTGTCAGCCGGTATCCGGAAGCTGGAGTCCGAGCTCGGCGTGCAGATCGTGCAGCGTGGCCAGCGGTTCGAGGGCTTCACCCCCGAGGGCGAGGAGGTGCTGCGCTGGGCGAAGCGGATCCTTGCCGAACGCGCGTCGCTCGACCAGACACTCACCACCATGCGCGGCGGCCTCAGCGGCACCCTGCGGATCGGCGCGATCCCGACCGCGCTCACGGTGTCGTCGTTGCTGACCACTCCCCTGCACGAGAAGCATCCGCTGGTCCGCTTCCACCTCGAGTCGATGTCGTCACGCGAGATCGTCACCCGCCTGAACGACTTCGACATCGACGTCGGCATGACGTACGTCGACGGCGAGCCCCTCGGCCGCGTGAAGGTCGTGCCGCTCTACCAGGAGCGCTACCTCTTCCTCACCCCCATCGACGGCGAGTACGGCGACCGCTCCAGCATCACGTGGGCCGAAGCGGCGACCGCGCAGCTGTGCCAGCTGACCGGTGAAATGCAGAACCGCCGGATCATCGACGGCTACCTGGCCGACACCGGCCGCGACGCACGCATCACCGTCGAGACCGACACGGTGTCGGCGCTCTACGCCCACGTCACGTCGATGGGGCTCTCGAGCGTCGTACCCCACACGTGGGTGCCGAACTTCGGCGTGCCGGAGCGCACCCGGCTGATCCCGCTGCCGCCGCCGAAGCGCTCGTTCCACGTCGGCCTCGTGCTCGCCGGCCACGGTCCCGAGTCGATGCTGGCGCAGGCACTGGTCGACGTCGCGAGGACGCGGGCCGTCCAACGCGCCCTGCGGGCCTGACCAGACCCGTCCGGTCACACCGTTTCGGCGACCAGCAACCGCTCCGCAGCGGAGTAGACGTTCATCGACGCACCCCTCAGGAAGCCGACCAGCGTGAGGCCGTTCTCCTCGGCGAGGTCGACCGCGAGGGAGGAGGGCGCCGAGACCGCGGCCATCATCGGGATGCCGGCCATCACGGCCTTCTGCACCAGCTCGAACGATGCCCGGCCGCTCACCATCAGGATCGTCTCGCGCAGCGGCAGCATCCCGTTGCGCACCGCGTGCCCGATGACCTTGTCGACGGCGTTGTGCCGGCCGACGTCCTCGCGCAGGCAGAGCAGCTCGCCGTCGGCGCTGAAGAGGGCCGCCGCATGGAGGCCGCCCGTGCGGTCGAAGACCCGTTGCTCCTCACGGAGGCGTTCGGGCAGCTGCGCCAGTGCCTCCGGCGTGATCCGCAGCGGGTCGTCCGCGACGGACCACGTCGACGCCGTGCGTACGGCGTCGAGGCTGGCCTTGCCGCACAGCCCGCAGGACGAGGTCGTGTAGAAGTTGCGCTCCAGCGAGGCGTCCAGGGGCGGCAGGGACGGGTCGAGGCCGACGTCGACCACGTTGTAGGTGTTCGTGCCGTCCTCGGTGGCGCCGGCGCAGTAGCGGGCCGAGAGCACGTCGGACGTCGTACGCACGACGCCTTCGCTGACCAGGAAGCCGACGGCGAGGTCGAAGTCGTCGCCCGGCGTGCGCATCGTGATCGTGAGCGCCCGGCCACCGACCCGGATCTCCATCGGCTCCTCGGCAGCGAGGGTGTCGGGGCGCTGGTCCACGACGCCGTCGCGGATCCGCAGCACCTTCCGTCGTGCAGTCACACGGCCCATTGCCTGCTCCTGTCCTCCTGGGTGATGCCCCGGGTGCCGCGGACCAACGCCGCAGCGGCGACACCGGCTGCCACTCCGATCACGGTATCCACGCCCCGGGCAACCAGCATGGTGACGGGCTCGGAGGGAGCCGCCAGTTCGGTCATCAACATGATCAGCGGCGTGAAGAAGCCGAGCGCGACGCCGTAGTGCCGGCTCATGAAGAGCTCGGTGGGGAACAACAGCACCATCACGGCCGCCGCGAGCAGCGTCGGGCTCGGCTCCAGCAGCAGGATCAGCGCCGTGGCCATGAGCCCGACGAGCGTGCCGCCCACGCGGTGGACGGCACGATGGACCACCGCGGCCAGCTCCACGGGCTCGCCCGCGCTGACGACCGCCAGCGGCACGGCGGCCGCAGCCATCGCCCAGTTGGCGTGGTCGAGGCCCAGGGCCGTCCCGGCCAGTCCGGCTGCAGCCGTCGCCAGCGCGTAGCGCAGGGCGTGCACGACAGCGCCGGGAGGCAGCGTGCCAAGGCCCTCGTCGTGTGCGTCCTCAGTGGTCCCCACGCTCATCCCGAGCGCCATGCACCACACAGCCGTCCCCGCGCAGATGGCGAGCGCACCCCACAGGCTCACCAGCCCGGGAGCCACGGTGGCGGTGGCACCGAGGGCGAAGATCCCGAAGAACGGCCCACCCGGACGCAGTCT
>NZ_JBMCZA010000168.1:44342-55437 GCF_048654705.1 Nocardioides sp. CPCC 206348 | reverse complement strand
ACACAGCCGTCCCCGCGCAGATGGCGAGCGCACCCCACGGGCTCACCAGCCCGGGAGCCACCGTGGCGGTGGCTCCGAGGGCGAAGATGCCGAAGAACGGCCCACCCGGGCGCAGTCGCAACCGGTCGGTCACCAGCGACCCGATCGTCGCGAAGGCGGTGATCGCGAGCACCAGCCCGGCTGCAGGGACGTGCCCGTGCGACAGCGCCGTTCCCAGACCGACGCCGGTCACCAGCATTCCCGCGCCGTGGAACTGGTGGCGCAGCCGCTCCCGAGGACCCGCGAGTCGCCCGTACATCCCGGCGAAGGAGCCGAAGACGGCGTACAGGATCAGCTCGGGACGGCCGGCGACCAGGAGCAGCAGCCCCGGAACCAGGAGCCCGAGGACCACCCGGAAGGCGTGGCGGCGGTCAGTCAGCGGTGGCAACGGGCTCCAGTCGCACCAGGACTCCCTTGGAGGTCGGCGTGTTGCTGCCCGTCGCAACGCTGTCGAGCGGCACGAGCACGTTCGTCTCGGGGTAGTACGACGCCGCGGACCCACGGCTCGCGGGATAGCCCACCAGGGTGAAGTTGCGGGCCCGACGCTCGCTGCCGTCCTCCCAGACACTGACGATGTCGACCTGGTCGCCGTCCTGGAAGCCCAGCTCGGCGATGTCGTCCGGATTGACCATCAGCACGTGCCGCGCGTTGTGGATGCCGCGGTAACGGTCGTTCAGGGCGTACGGGACGGTGTTCCACTGGTCGTGCGAGCGCAGCGACTGCAGGATCAGGTGCCCCGGCGGCGTCTCGAGCCACGCGAGCGCGTTGATCGAGAAGACCGCCTTGCCGCTCGGGGTCGGGTACACGCCCCGGTTGACCGGGTTGGGCAGCGTGAAGCCGCCGGGCTTCTGGATCCGCTCGTTGAAGTCCTCGAAGCCGGGTACGACGCGCGCGATCCGGTCACGGATCGCGTCGTTGTCTGCCTCGAACTCCGCCCACGGGATCGCCGGGCTCTCGCCGAGCGTGCGCCGGGCCAGCCGGGTGATGATCGAGACCTCGCTCAGCAGGTGCTTCGAGGCGGGGGCCAGCTTGCCGTGGGTGCGGTGCACCGAGCTCATCGAGTCCTCGACGGTGACGTACTGCTCGCGTCCGGCCTGGACGTCCTTGTCGCTGCGTCCCAGGGTCGGCAGGATCAGCGCCGTCTCCCCGGTGACGGTGTGCGAGCGGTTGAGCTTGGTGGAGATCTGCACCGTCAGGGTGCAGTTGCGCAGGGCGGCCTCGGTGACGTCGCTGTCGGACATCGCGCGGACGAAGTTGCCCGCGACCCCGACGAACACCCGGGCCTTCCCGTCGCGCATCGCCCGGACGCCCGCGACCGAGTCGACGCCGTGCTTGCGGGGCGGCTCGAAGTCGAACTCGGCACCCAACGCGTCGAGGAAGCGGTCGGGCATCTGCTCCCAGATGCCCATCGTCCGGTCGCCCTGGACGTTGGAGTGGCCGCGCACGGGGCAGACGCCCGCGCCGGGCTTGCCGATGTTGCCGCGCAGCATCAGGAAGTTCACGATCTCGCGGATCGTCGGCACGCCATGCTTCTGCTGGGTCAGGCCCATCGCCCAGCAGACGATGACCGACCTGCTGGCGAGCACCTTCTCGTGGACGGCCTCGATCTCCTCGCGGGCCAGGCCCGTGGCCTCGAGCGTCTGTTCCCAGGTGATGTCGGCGCCCTGCGCCGCGAACTCCTCGAAGCCGATGGTGTGCTTGTCGATGTAGTCGCGGTCGAGGTCTCCCGACTCGAGGACCAGCTTGTTGAGCATCTTGAAGAGGGCCAGGTCGCCACCGGGGCGGATCTTGAGGAACAGGTCGGCGATCTGGATGCCGTTGCCGATCACGCCGCTGGGCTGCTGGGGGTTCTTGAACCGCATCAGTCCGGCCTCGGGCAGCGTGTTGACGGCGATCACCTGGCCGCCGTTCTTCTTCGTGTGCTCCAGCGCGGAGAGCATCCGCGGGTGGTTGGTGCCGGGGTTCTGGCCGACGACGAAGACCAGGTCGCTGTTGTAGATGTCCTCGAGCTGGACGCTGCCCTTGCCGATGCCGAGCGTCTCGCCGAGGCCGAAGCCGCTCGATTCGTGGCACATGTTCGAGCAGTCCGGCAGGTTGTTGGTGCCGAACGCCCGGCTGAACAGCTGGAGCAGGAAGGCGGCTTCGTTGTTGAGCCGGCCCGAGACGTAGAACATCGCCTCGTCGGGCGAGGCCAGCCCGTTGAGCTCGTCGGCGATGATCCCGAACGCGTCGTCCCACGCGATCGGCTCGTAGTGGGTGGCGCCGGGGCGCCTCACCATCGGCTCGGTGAGCCGGCCCTGCTGGTTGAGCCAGTAGTCCGACTTGCCGTCGAGCTCGTCGACGGAATGCTTCGCGAAGAAGTCACGCGTGACGCGGCGGCTGGTCGCCTCGTCGTTGATGTGCTTCGCGCCGTTCTCGCAGTACTCGTTCCTGTGGCGGTGGTCCGGCTCCGGCCAGGCGCAGCCGGGGCAGTCGAAGCCCTTGACCTGGTTGAGGTTCAGCAGGGTGAGCAGGCTGCGCTTCACCGTGGTCTGCTCGAAGGAGTACTCCATCGCGTGGCGCACCGCAGGGACGCCGGCGGCGTAGTGCTTCGGCGGGGTGACCTCGAGGTCGTCCGCGGGGTCCTCGATCGGGGCCTTCTTCATCTTTCCAGCGTGTCCGGTCGCCCACCGCTGGTCAACAATGAAGTTTTGATTCTTTGACAACCAATGCTTATCGGTTCGTCGAGGCCGCTGCGGCGCCGGCGACGGCGGGTAAGGCTCCCCTTACGTGCATATCTCACATGATCCGTGTCACCTACCGGTCAGTAGCGGGAGTAGCGTGACCCCTCGTGGCAACGACGACGCGACCTGAATTGGTGAAGGGCTCCCGTGCAGCCCGGTCAACCATCGCCCTGAAACTCCTGATGGCCCTGAGCGGCCTGCTGTTCATCGGCTTCGTAGTGGGGCACATGTACGGCAACCTCAAGGCCTTCGCCGGCGAGGAGGCCTTCAACGAGTACGCGCACCACCTGCGCGAGCTCGGGGAGCCGATGCTCCCGTACGAGGGCTTCCTGTGGATCATGCGCGTGGGCCTGCTGGCCGCGATCATCGTCCACATCGCCTGCGCCATCGCGCTGTGGCACCGCGCCGCCAAGGCCCGCCCGGTGAAGTACGTCGCGAAGAAGAACCGCGGCTCGTCGCTCTCCTCGCGCACCATGCGCTGGGGCGGGCTGACGCTGCTCCTCTTCATCGTGTGGCACCTGCTCAACTTCACCATCGTCAAGATCAACCCGAGCAACGGCTCGACCGGCGACGACAACCCCTACCAGCTCCTCGTCGACACCTTCGACACCCCGTGGATGACGGTCATCTACCTGATCGCGATGGTCGCGCTCGGCCTGCACCTGCACCACGGAACGTTCAGCTCGCTGCAGACCCTCGGCTTCACCAACACCGCCAGCTCCCGGAACCGGGCGCGGGCGGCCGGCTGGATCGTCGCGATCGTGATCGCTGGCGGCTTCTCGCTGGTCCCCCTGTCCGTCCTCTTCGGCCTCATCGAGAAGTAAGGAGCTCCCCACCATGGCTGGAAGCACCCTCCACGACGGCCTGACGCCGCTCAACGACCCCTCCGAGCAGAAGTCCGACGACGCGCGCGGCTACTACACGCTCGGCGACAAGCTCGTCGACCCGAACGCTCCCACCGGTCCGATCAAGGACCGCTGGACCACCCGCAAGTTCGAGAACCGCCTGGTCAACCCGGCCAACCGCCGCAAGCTCAACGTGATCATCGTCGGCACCGGCCTGGCCGGCGGCGCTGCTGCCGCCACGCTCGGCGAGGCCGGCTACAACGTGAAGTCCTTCTGTTACCAGGACTCCCCGCGCCGGGCCCACTCGATCGCTGCCCAGGGCGGCATCAACGCGGCCAAGAACTACAAGGAGGACGGCGACTCGACGTTCCGCCTCTTCTACGACACGGTCAAGGGCGGCGACTACCGCTCGCGCGAGTCCAACGTCTACCGCCTCGCCGAGGTCTCGGCGAACATCATCGACCAGTGCGTCGCGCAGGGTGTCCCCTTCGCCCGTGACTACGGCGGCCTGCTCGACAACCGTTCCTTCGGTGGCGTCCAGGTCTCCCGCACGTTCTACGCCCGCGGCCAGACCGGACAGCAGCTGCTGATCGGCGCCTACCAGGCCATGGAGCGCCAGGTCGCCGCCGGCACGGTGGAGTCCTTCACCCGTCACGAGATGCTCGAGCTGATCGTCGTCGACGGCAAGGCGCGCGGCATCATCGCCCGCGACATGGTCTCCGGCGAGATCGAGACCCACCTCGCCGACGTCGTCGTCCTCGCCACCGGTGGCTACGGCAACGTCTTCTTCCTCTCCACCAACGCGATGGGGTCCAACGTCACCGCCGCCTGGCGTGCACACCGCAAGGGCGCCTACATGGCCAACCCCTGCTACACGCAGATCCACCCGACCTGCATCCCGGTCTCCGGTGAGCACCAGTCGAAGCTGACCCTGATGTCCGAGTCGCTCCGCAACGACGGCCGGATCTGGGTTCCCAAGAAGGCCGAGGACTGCGAGAAGGACCCGCGGGACATCCCCGAGGAGGACCGCGACTACTACCTCGAGCGGATCTACCCGTCCTTCGGCAACCTGGTGCCCCGCGACATCGCCTCCCGCCAGGCCAAGAACATGTGCGACGAGGGTCGCGGCGTCGGCCCGAAGGTCGGCGACTTCCGTCGGGGTGTCTACCTCGACCTCGGCGACGCGATCAAGCGCCTCGGCAAGGACGCCATCGAGGAGAAGTACGACAACCTCCTCGACATGTACGAGCGGATCACCGGCGAGAACCCGTACGAGATGCCGATGCGGATCTACCCCGCCGTGCACTACGTCATGGGCGGCCTGTGGGTCGACTACCACCTGCAGTCCAACATCGAGGGACTGTTCGTCTCGGGCGAGGCGAACTTCTCCGACCACGGCGCCAACCGCCTGGGCGCCTCGGCGCTGATGCAGGGCCTGGCCGACGGCTACTTCGTCCTCCCGAACACCATCCGCGAGTACCTCGCCGACGGCCCGTTCGACAAGATCGACGAGTCCCACGAGGCGGTCGTCGAGGCGAAGAAGCAGGTCGAGGAACGGATCTCGAAGTTCCTCTCCATCAACGGGACCCGCAGTGCCGACAGCTACCACAAGGAGCTCGGCAACATCATGTGGGAGTACTGCGGCATGGAGCGGACCGAGGACGGCCTGCGCAAGGCGATCGACCTGATCCGTGAGCTCAAGGCCGACTTCTGGACCAACCTGAAGGTGCTCGGTTCCGCCGACACCCTCAACCAGAGCCTCGAGCGCGCCGGCCGCGTCATCGACTTCATCGAGCTCGGTGAGCTGATGTGCATCGACGCCCTCAACCGGCGTGAGTCCTGCGGCGGCCACTTCCGTGGCGAGTCGCAGACCGAGGACGGCGAGGCGCTGCGTCACGACGACGAGTTCGCCTACGTCGCCGCGTGGGAGTGGGGTGCCGAGAACGGCCCCGTCCTGCACAAGGAAGACCTGATCTACACCGCCATCGAGATGAAGCAGAGGTCCTACAAGTGAGCGCGGGCGACATGAACCTCACCCTCAAGATCTGGCGCCAGAGCGGTCCGGACGACAAGGGCGGCATCCACACCTACCAGGTCTCCGGCATCTCGGCGGACATGAGCTTCCTCGAGATGCTCGACGTCCTCAACGAGCAGCTGAACGAGAAGGGCGAGGAGCCCATCGCGTTCGACTCCGACTGTCGCGAGGGCATCTGCGGCATGTGTTCGCTGATGATCAACGGCGAGGCGCACGGCCCGGAGGTCACCACGACCTGCCAGCTGCACATGCGTTCCTTCTCCGACGGCGACACGATCACCATCGAGCCGTGGCGTGCCGAGCCGTTCCCGGTCATCAAGGACCTCGTCGTCGACCGCGGCGCGTTCGACCGGATCATCCAGGCGGGTGGCTTCATCTCCGCCAACACCGGTTCGGCCCCCGAGGCCAACTCGGTGCCGGCTCCGCGGGACAAGGCCATGCGTGCCTTCAACGTGGCCACCTGCATCGGTTGCGGCGGTTGTGTCGCAGCGTGCCCTAACGGTTCGGCCTCGCTGTTCCTCGGCGCGAAGATCACCCACCTGGGCGAGCTCCCGCAGGGCCAGCCCGAGCGCTACACGCGCGTGGTGGACATGGTCGGCCAGCACGACCACGAGGGCTTCGGCGGTTGCACCAACATCGGTGAGTGTGCCGCCGCCTGCCCGAAGGAGATCCCGCTCGACGTGATCTCGCAGCTCAACAAGGACCTGCGCACCGCGCTCAAGATGGGTCTCTGACCCCTCGCAGCAGCACAGCACGTCCCTGACGACGCCGCATCAGCCTTGGCTGATGCGGCGTCGTTGCGTTCCGGCTTCTGGCACCATCAGCCTGTGGGGGTCAAGCCGATCAGGGCGTGGATGCACGAGCGCCACGCGCAGATGCCGATGGCGCGCTGGATGCTCGAGTTCGACGAGCGTGAGGTCGAGCGGGACTTCGTCGCGTACGACGACGGCGCCGGCGCCGACCAGGCGGTCTTCGCGCTGTGGATCGGCGTCTTCTTCACCGCCTTCTACAGCCTGATCGACGTCCTCGTCATCCCCGATGACGTCGGCCCCGCCTTCGCGTTGAGATACGGCGTCGTGATCCCCGTCTTCGTCGTCGCAGCAGCCCTGCGCCGGGCCTCGTTCGTCGAGCGCCACTTCCAGCTGTTCAGCGTGCTGCTGCTGTCGGTCACGCTGATCAGCCTGGGCACGGCGTTCGCCGCCATGACCGATGCCACGAGCGAGTACATCCGTGCGTCCTGCACCGTCACCCTGCTCGGCGGAATCGGGCTGTTGCGCCTGCGGATGCACGCGGCCGTCGCAGCGTCGGCGCTGTACGCCGCCATCTGTCTCGGGCTCCCCGGTTTCAGCGGTGGCACCGAAGGGGTCGCCAACCACGTGGCTCCGGCGATCGGACTGACCTCGATCGCGCTCCTCATCGCCTACGCGCTGGAGAAGCTGCGCCGCACGGACTACCTGCGCCAGCGCGACGTCGAGATGGAGCAGGCTCGTTCCGATGAGCTGCTGCACAACGTCCTGCCCGCCGCGATCGCCACCCGGCTGCGCACCGAGCGCGGCGCCATCGCCGAGTCGGCCGCGAACGTCAGTGTGCTGTTCTCCGACATCGTCGGCTTCACGACGGTCTCCGAGAGCCTGACCGCCGAGGAGCTCGTGTCCCTGCTGGACACGATGTTCAGCGAGTTCGACCGGCTCTGCGACCAGCGCGGCATCGAGAAGATCAAGACCGTCGGCGACGCCTACATGGCCGTGGCCGGGCTGCCGACGCCGGACAGGGACCACGCAGCGTCCCTCGCCGAGCTCGCGATGGACATGCAACGGGCATCGACCCGGCTCGCCGCGGGCTGGCCGAGCCCGATCGCCATGCGGATCGGCATCTCCTCGGGCCCGGTGGTTGCCGGCGTCATCGGCCAGCGCAAGTTCACCTACGACCTGTGGGGCGACACCGTGAACACGGCCAGCCGGATGGAGTCACACGGTCGACCGCACCGGATCCAGGTGTCGGCGACCACCCACGCCCTGCTGGAGAGCCGCTACACCTTCAGCGCCCCGCAGGTGGTCGACATCAAGGGCAAGGGCCCGATGACGACGTACTTCCTACTCGGCGCCCTGGGCTGAGGACTTCGACGCCCTGAGGGCCTTCCAGCCCAGCGAACCGAGCAGGCCGGCGATCACGAAGTTCACGACGATGAGCACCGAGTGGGCGACCCAGTACCCGGTGGCACGGTCCTCGCCGGCGTCGTACGCGGAGTAGAGGTTCTTCGCGAAGTTGCCGAAGGAGAAGACGTTCCAGGCCGCGACGGTCAGGAGCAGGATGGCGTGCTTGCGTTCGAACTTCACCCGCTCATCCTCCCAGAGCGGCTCAGTCGCGCCGGCGCCGGCCGAGCCGGGCACCCAGGAGGAGGCCCAGCACGCCACCGACCGCCAGGGGAGGTGCCCAGGCACGTCCTGGCGCGGCGTCCGGCTCGGGCCGCGTCACGGTCGCCACCGCCATCGGCAGGACCGCAGCGTTGCGCGCATCGCGCTCGGCCCGTGCTGCGGGACTGGTGTGCGCCCACGCAGCGGCGTAGAGGGTCACCCGCGAGAAGTAGTTGATCCACACCAGCAGGATCAGCGCGATCCCGAACGCCTGGAAGGCCGGCTGGCCGCGGGTCCCGGTGAGCAGCAGGCTGGAGAGCTGCTTGAGCACCTCGAAGCCGATCGCCCCGAGCCAGGCGCCCGACCAGAGGGAACGCGACGGCACCGGCGGGCGGGCGAGCAGGCGGAACATGAGGAAGAACAGCAGCGCGGACGCCGCGAGGCCGAAGGCGAGCGCGACCAGGGCCACCAGCCAGCCGAGGCCGCTGCCGAGCCCGACCAGGTCCAGGACCTGCTCCGACAGACGGGTCAGCACGCCCGACACGGCCACGCTGAGCATGAGCACCGCACCCAGCACGACGAGCGTGAGCAGGTCACGCAGCTTGCCGATGACGAAGTTGGGCTGGAGCCGCTCGGGCATCTCGAAGAGCACGATCAGTGCCGTCTGGAGCGACGAGAGCCAGCCCAGGCCGGCGTAGAGGACACCCGCCAGTCCGATCAGCCCGACCGCGCCGGCGGCGTCCTGGATGTCCTCCAGCGGCACCTCGTTCGGCTGGTCGCCCACGAGGTGGGGCAGCACCTCGTCGATCGCGTCGAGTAGCGCGTCCTGCGCGTCGGGGAAGACGTTGGCGACGTACCCGACGGCGAAGAAGGCGAGCGCCAGGACGGGGAAGACCGAGAGGAAGCCGAAGTAGGTGACGCCCCCGGCCTGCTGGCTGCCCTTGACCTCGGAGAAGTGCTCCTGGGTGCGCACCGCATGATCGACCACCGCCGAACGAGCGCGGAGTCTGGAGATCTGCTGCTTCAGGCGTTCGGCAGGGCTCATCTCAGGGGGAAGGTGCGGGTGGCCTTCCAGCCCTCCTCCTCGTGGTGGACGTACAGGTGGAACTCCTGTACCCCGAACCGGCAATCGAATCCGGCCAGGTCCTCGAACGCCCGGTCCAGGGCGACGTCGTCCAGGTGATGGGCGACGGTCACGTGGGGGTGGTAGGGGAAGCCGAGGTCGACCGCGAGCGGCCCCCGTCGTACGGCGTTCGCGAGCAGCTCGCACTGGGAGATGCCCTCGACGAGCCCGACGAACACGACCGGCGAGACCGGGCGGAAGGTGCCGGTGCCGCGCAGGTGCACGGTGAACGCGTCGATGCTGGCGCCGGCGGTCGCGAGGTGCTCCTCGATCTCGCCGAGGTCACCGTCGACCTCGATCGGCGGGATCAGCGTGATGTGGCTCGGCACGCCCTCGGCGGTGGGATCGCCGATCTCGAGGCGGTAGTCGTAGAGCTCGGACGCCCAGGGCTCCGGCACCGCGACGGCCACACCGATGACAGGCATCAGAAGCCCGCCGCGGGGGTCGGGGCGGACGGGGCGACGAAGCCGACCCGCTGGTAGACATCCTTGAGCGTGGCCTCGGCGACCGCACCGGCCGTCGCGGCACCGTCGGCCAGCACCTTCATCAGGTACGTCTGGTCGTCCAGCAGCTCCAGGGTGCGCTCCCGGAACGGGGTCACGAAGCCGACCACCACCTCGGCGAGGTCCTTCTTCAGGTCGCCGTACATCTTGCCGGCGTACTGCTCCTCGAGGGCGGTGACGGCCTCGCCGGTGAGGGCGGAGTAGATGGTCAGCAGGTTGCTGACGCCCGGCTTCGCCTCGGGGTCGAACCGGATGCTCGTGTCGGAGTCCGTCACGGCGGAGCGGATCTTCTTGGCCGTGGCCTTCGGGTCGTCGAGCAGGAACACGCACCCGGCGCCACCCACGCTCTTGGACATCCGCTTCTCGGGATGCTGCAGGTCGTAGATCTTGGCGGTGGTCTTGAGGATGTACGGCTCGGGCAGCCGGAAGGTCTTCTTGAACCGGCCGTTGAACCGCTGCGCGAGGTCGCGGGTCAGCTCGAGGTGCTGGCGCTGGTCCTCGCCGACCGGCACGTAGTGCGGGCGGTAGAGCAGGATGTCGGCGGCCTGCAGGATCGGGTACGTGAACAGGCCGACACTGGCCGCACCCTCGCCACCCTTGGCCGACTTGTCCTTGAACTGGGTCATCCGGCGGGCCTCGCCGAAGCCGGTCAGGCCGTTGAGGACCCAGGCCAGCTGCGGGTGGGCCGGCACGTGGCTCTGCACGAAGATCGACGACTTCGCGGGGTCGACGCCCGCGGCGATCAGCTGGGCTGCGCTGCGCAGGGTCCGCTCGCGCAGGACCTTGGGGTCCCACTCCACGGTGATCGCGTGCAGGTCGGCGATGAAGAAGAACGGCTGGTGGTCACGCTGCAGGTCCACCCACTGGCGGATCGCCCCGACGTAGTTGCCGAGCTGGAAGGAGTCCGAGGTCGGCTGGATCCCGGAGAGGACCCGCGGACGTGCCGCACCCTCGGGCGCCGCCGGCTGAGCGGTTTCCGGTACAGGCGTGTGCTCAGTCGTGGCAGACATGAGGGCGATTGTCGCAGGGATGCAGATGGGCGTGAAACGCGGATCCCCTGCGGTGGTCCCTCAGCGGACCTACACTCGCGCTCATGACTGAGCCCTCTCGGGAGCCTTCGCCGTGGCCCGGCCCGGCGTATCCGGCCACTCCGCCCTCCGGTGCCGCGTGGCCCCCTGCCCCGCAGCGCAGCGCCCCGACGGCGCTGGCCGTCGCGAGCGGGGTGCTCGCGATCGTCCTGGCCCTCCTCGCGGTCGTCATCGCCATCGCCTCGGGTCCCGCCTCGAAGGAGTTCGCTGACGCGGCCCGCGCCGGCTACAGCACCTACGACGTCTTCACCTCGTACGACGGCCTCGCGCTACTGCTCTTCCCCTTCTTGATCGGGGCGTACGTCGTGTCCTGCCTGTGGCTGCAGTTCGCCCGCGCCAACACCATGGCGATCGCCCCGCGCGTCCCCCACCAACGCGGTCGGGT
>NZ_JBMCZA010000168.1:38286-44332 GCF_048654705.1 Nocardioides sp. CPCC 206348 | reverse complement strand
GGCCCGCGCCGGCTACAGCACCTACGACGTCTTCACCTTGTACGACGGCCTCGCGCTGCTGCTGATTCCGCTGATCATCGCGGCCTACGTCGTCTCTTGCCTGTGGCTGCAGTTCGCCCGCACCAACACCATCTCGATCGCCCCGGCGGTTCCCCACCAACGCGCATCGGCCTGGGTGTGGCTGGGCTGGTGGGTCCCGATCGTGTCCCTGTGGTTCCCGTTCCAGGTGGTCCGCGACGTGCAGGACGCCAGCCGCCCGGAGGGTCGAACTGTCGGGCTCGGGCTCTGGTGGGCGGCCTGGCTGGTCTACCTCTTCGGCAGCCGCGTGGCCGCGTCGGCGTCGACCTCGACCGACCCGGGCTTCATCGAGGCGCTGCCGACCATCGAGTGGATCAACGCCGGCGCTCTCGCCGTCGCCTGCGTGCAGTGGTGCCGGATCCTGTACGTGACCACGACCAACCAGCAGCGGGCGCTGGCGTCCGCGGCGGCGCGCTAGGCAGTTGCGCTGCGGCGGTGCACGACCGCCGAGACGAGCAGGATCGCGACACCGACGGCGGCAAGCCCGGCACCGACGAGCGCCGGCGCACGATAGCCGTACCCGGCCGCGATGACCAGGCCACCGAGCCAGGCGCCCAGCGCGTTGGCGATGTTGAGCGCGGCATGGTTCATCGCGGCGCCGAGCGTGACCGCTCCCCCGGCCACGTCCATCAGTCGCAGCTGGAGGTTGACCACCAGCACCGAACCGGTGGCGGTGACCAGGAACGCGACCGGCAGCAGGCCCCATCCGGTGGGCGCAGCGACGTAGTAGACGAGCATCAGCACGATGCCGGTCGCGCCGGACAGGATCAGGCTGCGATACACCGACCACGCGGCGAGCTCGCCCGCCAGCCAGGTGCCGACGACCATGCCGAGCCCGAGCGCCAGCACGAACACGGGAACCGTGCCGCGCTCGAGACCACCGACGGCAGTGACCGTCTTGGCGATGTAGGAGTAGACCGCGAACATCCCGCCGAAGCCGACCGCACCGACGGCCATCGTGAGCCAGACCTGCAGGCTGCCGAAGAACTCACGGGCTTCCTTGCGGCCGCTGGCCTCCGCGTCGCCCGGCACCGACGGCACGGCCGCCAGCACCATGGCCATGGTCGCCAGGGCGAGCAGGCCGCCGAGGAGGTACGTCGCCCGCCAGCCGACCTGCTGGCCGAGGAAGGTGGCCAGCGGGACGCCGACGACGTTCGCGATCGAGAGGCCGAGCATCACGCTCGCGATGGCGCGGCCGCGGCGTTCGGGCGTCACGAGGCTGGCCGCCACGAGGCTCGCCACCCCGAAGTAGGCGCCGTGCGGCAGGCCGTCGAGGAACCGGGCAACCGTGAGCACCTCGAAGCTCGGGGCGAACGCGCTGAGCAGGTTGAAGGCGCCGTACGCGCCCATCAGCCAGACGAGCATCGCCCGACGCGGCAGCGCCGCCCCGAAGAACGCCAGGATCGGTACGCCGACCACGACACCGATCGCGTAGGCGGAGATGATGTGGCCGGCCGTCGGCACGGAGACGTCGACGCCCTCGGCCACCTCGGGCAGCACGCCCATCGTCATGAACTCGGTGGTACCGATGGTGAAACCGCCGACCGCGAGCGCCAGGATCGCCAGCGCGGGTCGGGCGTGGGACACCGCCGGGCTGGCCTCGGTCGAGGTCGTCGTCGGCGTAGAAGTCACGTGGGATCGTAACCGGGCCAGCCGCTGGACTATTCCTTCGCGTCGCGCGCCCCGCGGCGCGCGCGCTCCTCGTAGGCGGCGCGTGCAGCCGTATCGGCCGAGCTCAACACGTCGCCGGCCTTGGTCGCGCGGGACATGGCGTCCTGGACGAATCGGGGCAGGGCCAGCGCCGACTTGCCCAGGCCCTGGGTCCAGCGCGGGACCCACATCTCTGCACGTGGCTTGAGCACCGCGGCCTCGATCACCGCAGCGACGTCCTCGGCCGTCACCGGCTTGATGCCTCGGGCGGCCGGCACGCCGGATGCGAGCTCGGTCTGGACCACCGTCGGCAGGACCACCGTGACGTCGATCCCGTCTGCCGCCAGCTCCTGCCGGATGGCCTCGCTGAAACCGACCACGGCGAACTTCGATGCCGAGTAGGTCGCTCCGTGCGACACGGCGACCCGACCGACGGCCGAGGCCACGTTGACCACATGGCCCCGACCCCGGTCGACCATGCCCGGCACGACGGCCTTGGTCCCGTTGATCACGCCGTGGACATTGACGTCCATGATCGTGCGGGCGACGCTCTCGGGTTCCTTGAGGACGGAGCCGAGCGGCATGATCCCGGCGTTGTTGACGAGCACGTCCCACGGGCCGAGGTGATCGACCTCGGCAAGGAACGCCGTCCACGACTCGACGTCACTGACGTCCAGGCGCGCGGCGGCGACGTTGCCGTCGTACGCGCTGGCCACCTCGGTCACCAACGCGAGGTCGAGGTCGCCGACAGCCACCTTTGCGCCCTGACGGGCGAAGCGGTCGACGGTGGCCCGGCCGATGCCGCGCGCACCTCCGGTGACGATGACGGACAGTCCTGCAAGGGAGCTGGACACGGGATTCCTCCGGTTGGTTTCAGAGTCGGACGAGGTCGATGGGCTGGCCGTCCTTCGGGAACGGCAGCGAGTGGTTGTCCAGGGGCGCGACGTAGCCGGGGTCCACGCTCCAGCGACGGGTGCGCAGGACGTGGTGCATGATCGCCTTCACCTCGGCGCCGGCGAAGTACAGGCCGATGCACTTGTGGACCCCACCGCCGAAGGGCGACCACGCATAGCGGTGCGCCTTGTCCTCGCGGCGCTCCGTCCCGAACCGGTCGGGGTCGAAGCGGGTGGGGTCGGTCCACAGCTCCGGCATCAGGTGGGAGTGCTGGACGCCGATCGCCACCTGCGTGCCCTCGGGGATGCGTACGCCCTGGACGACGGTGTCCTTGACAGTCGCCCGCGCGAGCATGGGCACAGGAGCACGGAGCCGGAGGCTTTCCTTCATCACCAGGTCGAGCGAGGTCAGCTGATCCAGCTCCGCCAGCGTCGGAGAGTCGCCGAGTGCCATCGACTCCGCGCGACAGCGCTCCTGCCACGCCGGATGCTGGCCCAGGTGCTGGAGCATCGTGGAGGTGGTGATCGTCGAGGTGTCGTGCGCAGCCATCATCAGGAAGATCATGTGGTTGACGACGTCGTCGTCGCTGAAGCGTTCGCCGTCGGCGGTCTCGATGTGGCAGAGCACCGAGAACAGGTCGTCGCTGCGCGTGGCCCGCTTCGCCGGCAGGTAGTGGCGCAGGAACTCCTCCAGCACGGCCCGGCCGCGATGGGCCCGGCCCCAGCGGGTCATCGGGACGTTGCCGCGGACCACTCCGGACGCCGCCTGCACGCAGGCGATGAAGGCGAGGTTGACCCGCTCCATCTGGGCCGCCGAGGTGTCCTCGGCGCCGCCCATGAAGATGTCGGCGGCGATGTCGAGCGTGAGCTGCTTGAGCGCCGGGTAGCAGCGGAAGCCGGGTCCGCCCTGCCAGGCATCGATGCCCTGGGCGATCGCCGGGTGCATCGGCTCGACGTACGACGCGAGCCGGTCGCGAGTGAAGGCCTCCTGCATGATCCGCCGGTGCACGTGATGCTCCTCGAAGTCCAGGAGCATCAGTCCCCGGTTGAAGAACGGACCGACCAGTCGACCCCAGGCCGGCCCGTTGGCGAACGCCTTGTCTGCGTTGCGAAACGCCTCTTCGCAGGCATCGGGCCCGAGCAGCATCACGAACGTCTGGCCCAGGAAGGGAAAGGGCGAGACAGGTCCATAGGTGTCCCACTGGTGCTGCATCAGCGCCACCGGATCACGGGCGTAGTCGGCCACCCGGCCGAAGAAGGGCAGGCCCCTGTCGCCGCGCTGGACGACCGGAAGGTCGCGTGCTTGCTGTGCTGCCGTCATTCGCCGACCTCCTCGGTGCGACCTCGTTGCCGCACCTCTGCTGGCACAGCCTCATTCAGGAAGTACGCCCTGTCAACCTTCTCTTCCGGGATCGGACGTGCAAGGCTGGGGACGTGGCCGTGCAGTCGGGGATCTACAAGGGCGTGAGCGCCGCAGAGCGTGCTGACGCCCGCAGGGGTCGCCTGCTCGACGCCACGCTGTCAGTCTGGGCTGACCCCGGGACACGTACGACGATGACCGCCGTGTGCGGAGAAGCAGGCCTCAGCGAGCGCTACTTCTACGAGAGCTTCACCGGCCTCGACGAGGCCCAGCGCGCGGTGCTCGAAGCGGTCGCCACCGAGATCGAGACGACGGCCCTGGCCGCTGCCGACATGGCCGGCGATGACCCCACGCAACGGATCCGGGCGGCAGTGGCGGCTTTCATCGACCTGCTGGTTGCTGACCCCCGCAAGGGACGCGTGGCCATCATCGAGGCAGGGGCCATGCCGGCCCTCCGCTCGCGCCGCACCGAACTGCTGCGCCACTTCGCGCACCTCGCCGCCGAGCAGGCCCACGACCGGCACCGTCCGCTCCGCCACGAGGACGAACTGGCTGGCCTGCTGTTCATCGGGGGCATGGCCGAGCTCGTCACGGCGTGGCTCGACGGCGCCGTCACGGCCTCGCCCGAGGAGCTCGTCGAGACAGCGAGTCGAAGCTTCCTCGGACTCGACGGCTGACCTCACTGGTTGACTCAGCCCGCGAGGTGGCCCCAGTCGGGGGCGAGGACGTCCCACGGACCGACGGCAGCGACCTCGCCGTCGACCAGCACCACGACCCGGTCGGCCTGCGCGAGCGCAGCCCGCTTCGAGGTCGCCCCGATGACGGTCGTGTGGCGCTCGCGGAGCGCCGCCCAGAGCTCGACCTCGGTCGCGGCGTCCAGGGCACTGGAGACGTCGTCGGCGAGCAGCAGCTCGGTGTCGGCCGCGAGGGCGCGCGCCAGCGCCAGGCGCTGGACCTGGCCACCGGACAGCCGCACCCCGCGGTGGCCGACCACCGCATCGGCGCCACCGGCCTCGTCCACGTCCTGGGCCAGGCGCGCTGCCTGGACCGGGCGGTCGAAGGCGCGGTCGTGGCCCAGCCGGACGTTGTCGGAGAACGTGCCGGACAGCACCCGCGGGACCTGGGCGACGTGGCCGACCTGGCCCGGGCGCAGGAACACCTCCGGATCGGTGACCTGCTCGCCGTTCCAGCGCACCTCCCCCGTGTGGTCGATCAGGCCGGCCAGTGCGGACAGCAGGCTGGACTTGCCCGAGCCGACCTGACCCACGAGCAGGACCAGCTCGCCGCGTTCGACGGTGAGGTCGACGCCGGCGACACCGATGGTGCCGTCGTCGTGCAGTGCGGAGACGCCGCTCAGCTCGAGCCGTTCGAGGGGCACCCGCGCCGGCTCGACAGGGTCGGGAGCCGCTCCGGTCACCAGGTCGATGCCCGCAGGCAGCTCCATCAGGTCACGGCCCCCGGCGAACCGGCTGGTCGCGCGCTGCCAGGCACGCACGCCCGGCGCCTCGGTGACGACGGCGCCGGCCACCCGGCCGAACCAGTCGAAGCCGTTGACCGCGGTCGCGACCAGGAGGGCGGTGGCCAGGCCCCACACGTCGAGCCAGAAGAGCGCCCACGCCGTGACGACGCCGACCTGGACCATCACGATCGGCACGCCGTCGAGGAAGGCCTGCACGCGATGCTCGAAGACCGCCGCCTCGACCCGGCCGCTGTCGACCCTGCGCAGGTGCGCGTGGACGTCCGGCGTCCGGCCGGCGAGCTTGACGGTGCGCGCCGATTCCACAGCGGACACCAGCGCACGGCCGAAGCCGGCCCGGGCCGTCGAGGACCGGGCGGCCGACCGGCCGGCGATCGGCCGGCCCAGCGACGAGGCGAGGGCACTCGACGTCATCACGGCGAACAGCACCGCGCCGGCCAGCCACGTGCCACCGGCGATCATGGTGATGAACGCGATCAGGATGCCGTTGACGAAGTCGACCCAACGGTCGGAGTAGCGCGCGAAACGGTCGGCGTCCATCGACCGGGCGACCACTTCACCCGGGGGCGTGCGCGGCAACCGGTGGGT
>NZ_JBMCZA010000168.1:35058-38251 GCF_048654705.1 Nocardioides sp. CPCC 206348 | reverse complement strand
CATCACCTCGATCCACCACCGCGGGTAGCGACGGAAGGCGTCGGCGAGCAGGATCGGCGCGACCAGCAGGCCGGCCACCAGCAGGCCCGTCATCACGGTCGGCGTCTGCCCCGCGGCGAGCCGCTGGACGACCAGGCCCCACAGGAGTCCGGTGATCGCACCGAGCGGCGCGAAGATGCTGCCGCCGAGGAACAGCAGCACGGAGTAGATGCCCCACATCGGCCGCACCCACATCGCGTGCCACGTACCGCGGGTGAGCGTCGGGCCGGGGGCGATGGCCGGCCGTTCCGGCACAGGTCCGGTACGACGACGCCCACCCACCGACGCGCCGGGGTCTGCGTCCAATGACTCCTCGGCGGCGGGGCTGTCGTAGGGATCGGTCCCCGCGTTGGCCAGGCTGGCGGTGACGAGGCGGCGGAACGGGCCGTCGACCTCCGCGAGCGCAGCGCGCAGCCCCTGCTGGATGACACGGCCGTGGTCGAGGACCGCGACCATCTCGGCGCGCTCGATGGTGCCGAGCCGGTGCGCGACGAGCACGCCGGTGCGACCCTTGATCAGCCGGTCGGCGGCGGCGACGACGCGGGCCTCGGTGACCGGGTCCATCCGGGCGGTCGCTTCGTCCAGGACCACGACCTGGACGTGGCGGACCAGGAGGCGCGCGAAGGCGACGAGCTGCTCCTCTCCTGCCGACAGGCGGGTGCCGCCGGGGCCGAGCAGGGTGTCCAGGCCGTCGGGCAACCCGTCGACCCAGTCGGTGAGGCCGAGCTCGTCGACCGCTGCCTCGATCTCCTCGCAGGGAGTGTCGGAGAACAGTGCGATGTTCTCGGCGAGCGTGCCGGCGAGGATCTCGGTGCGCTGGGTGACCACCCCGACGCGACGCCGCAGCTCGTGGAGATCGAGGGTGGTGATGTCGATGCCGCCGAGGAAGATCGTGCCGGGCGGCGGGTCGACCGCGCGCGAGAGCAGCGAGGCGAGCGTCGACTTGCCCGAGCCGGTGCGACCGACGAGGGCGAGGGTGTGTCCGGCCTCGACGACCAGATGGACGTCGCGCAGTCCGAAGGTGCCCTCGGCGTAGGAGAAGTCGAGGCCCCGGATGCGCAGGTCGAGGGCGCCACCGGGCACCGGCTCGCCGCCGACCGGCTCGGCCTCGACACCGAGCAGCTGGCGCAGCCGCAGCACCGCGCCGAGCCCGGCCTGGATGTCGGGCAGCTGGTGGGCGAGCTGGTTGATCTGGCCGACGAAGATCGTGGTGACCAGGAACAGGGTGACCAGACGGGCCAGGCCGAGGTCGCCATGGCTGACCAGCGCGACACCCGACACGGCGACGGCGACCAGCAGCCCGTGGAGCAGCAGCCCGACCTTGATCGCGAGCCCGGCCTCGACCATCAGCACCCGCCGGAACTTCTCGTGCACGTCCGCCGACAGCTCCGCCAGGCGTCGTACGGCGAAGGCCTGGCCACGGCTCGTCCGCAGGTCGTCGCGCCCGGCAATGCCCTCCTCGAGTGCGGCGGCGTGGTCGGTCCACGCGGCCTCCTCGATCACCTTCAGCCGGGAGATCTGGATCAGCGACGGCTTCATCACCCACACCGTCACGGCGCCGACGACGGGGAACAGGATGGCCGCCGGCCACCAGGTCACCCCGGCGACGACCCACATCGGCACCGCGCCGAAGGTGGTCCGCATCGCCATCCAGATCTGCTGGCGCAGCAGGGTGCCGACCTCGTGGGTGTCGTCGTCGACCCGGTCCAGCACTTCGCCGACGGCCTGCTCGGTGAGGTGCTCCAGGGGTTGCTGCAGGGCGGCGCTCAGGAGGTCACCCCGCAGGCGTCCCTCGGCACGGTCGACCACCCCGGCCCAGACGATCCGGCCGGACGTGTCGACCAGTGCGGCGCCGACCACCAGCGCGGCGAGCCAGGCGACGAGCGTCCCGGTCGGGTGGTCAGCGAGCCGTCCGGCGACCACGGTGCCGAGCGCCTGGGCGAGGGCCCCGATGGCAACGGCGGCGACGGCGTAGCCAGCCGCGCGACCGCGCATCCGGCGCCAGTCGACGCGACGCGCGGGATCGTCACTGACGGCCGCGGCGGGCGCAGCGGCCCGGGTCAACGTCGTCGTCACTGAATCGAGAGTAGTTGGCGGCATCGACAACCGCCTCCGAATGACCTGCTGTCCCGAAGGCGCAATTCAGGCAGGCTTGCCGCCAGGACGACGCAACCCAACGGAAAGTCAACTGCGCGCGCGGCAGCGCGGCGCCCGCGGCGAAGCCGCATCGAGCCGGCCCGCGGGCCCGAAGGGTCCGTGTGGCCGGCTCGATGGGCGACGCGCTCGCGCCATCAATCAGAAGGCGGCGAGGGCCCCGTTCAGCGTTGCGCTCGGGCGCATCACGGCGGACGTCTTCTCCGCGTCCGGGTGGTAGTAGCCACCGATGTCGGCCGGCGAGCCCTGGACCGCGATCAGCTCGGCCGCGATCTTGTCCTCGTTCGCACGAAGCGTCTCGGCGAGCGTCTTGAACAGGGCAGCCAGGTCGGCGTCCTCGGTCTGCGCAGCGATCTCCTCGGCCCAGTAGAGCGCCAGGTAGAAGTGCGAGCCGCGGTTGTCCGTGGTGCCGAGCTTGCGGCCGGGCGAGCGGTCCTCGTCGAGGAACGTGCCCGTGGCCCGGTCGAGGGCGTCGGCCAGGATCTGCGCAGCCGGGGCGCCGGCCTGCTCGGCGTACTTCTCCAGCGAGGGAACGAGGGCGAAGAACTCGCCGAGCGAGTCCCAGCGCAGGTAGTTCTCGTTGACGAGCTGCTCGACGTGCTTGGGCGCCGAACCGCCGGCGCCGGTCTCGAAGAGGCCACCGCCCGCGATCAGCGGGACGACCGACAGCATCTTGGCCGAGGTGCCGAGCTCGAGGATCGGGAACAGGTCGGTGTTGTAGTCACGCAGCACGTTGCCGGTCACCGAGATCGTGTCCTCGCCCTTGCGCAGGCGCTCGAGGGAGTAGGTGCAGGCGAGCTCGGGCGAGAGGACCTGGATCTCGAGGCCGTCGGTGTCGTGGTCGGCGAGGTAGGTGCGGACCTTCTTGATGATCTCGGCGTCGTGGGCGCGCGACTCGTTGAGCCAGAAGATCGCCGGCGTCGAGGATGCACGGGCACGGGTGACCGCGAGCTTCACCCAGTCCTGGACCGGGATGTCCTTGGTCTGGCAGGCACGCCAG
>NZ_JBMCZA010000168.1:32711-35048 GCF_048654705.1 Nocardioides sp. CPCC 206348 | reverse complement strand
CCGTTCGACGCCAGGACGCGGACGGTGCCGTTCTGGGCGATCTCGAAGGTCTTGTCGTGCGAGCCGTACTCCTCGGCCGCCTGGGCCATCAGGCCGACGTTGGGAACCGTGCCGATGGTGGCCGGGTCGAGCGGACCGTTGCGCTTCACGTCGTCGAGGACGGCCTGGTAGACGCCGGCGTACGACGAGTCCGGGATGACCGCGAGGGTGTCGTCCTCGCCGCCGTCGGAGCCCCACAGGCGGCCGCCGTTGCGGACCAGGGCGGGCATGGAGGCGTCCACGATCACGTCGGAGGGCACGTGCAGGTTCGTGATGCCCTTGTCGGAGTTCGTGTAGGACAGGCGCGGACCCGAGGCGAGGGCGGCGTCGAAGGCGGCCTTGATCTCGGCGCCGTTCGGCAGTGCGTCCAGGCCGGACAGGATGGCACCGAGGCCGTCGTTGGCCGACAGGCCCGCGGCAGCCAGATCGGCGCCGTACTTCTCGAAGACGTCAGCGAAGTAGGCCTTCACGACGTGTCCGAAGATGATCGGGTCGGAGACCTTCATCATCGTGGCCTTGAGGTGCAGCGAGAACAGCACGTCGTCGGCCTTGGCCCTGGCGAGCGCGTTGGCGAGGAAGGCCTGCAGGTGCGCGGCCTCCATCTTCGTGCCGTCGACGATCTCGCCGGCCAGGACCTTGAGGCCCTCCTTGAGCACGATGGTGTCGCCGGCGGACGTCTCGAGGACGATCGACAGGGTGTCGTCCTGGGCGAGGGTCACGGACTTCTCGTTGTGCGCGAAGTCGTTGTCCTTCATGGTCGCGACGTTGGTCTTCGACCCCTCGGGGAACGGCTTGTTCGTGTGGGGGTGCTTCTTCGCGTAGTTCTTCACCGACGCGGGGGCACGACGGTCGGAGTTGCCCTCACGCAGGACCGGGTTGACCGCGGAGCCCTTGATCTTGTCGTACTTGGCGCGGACCGCCTTCTCCTCGTCGGTCGCGGGCGCCTCCGGGTAGTCCGGAATGTCGAAGCCCTGGCCCTGCAGCTCCTTGATCGCGCCCTTGAGCTGCGGGATCGAGGCGGAGACGTTGGGGAGCTTGATGATGTTGGCCTCGGGCGTCTTGGCCAGCTCACCGAGCTCGGTCAGGGCGTCGTCGGCGAGGCCGAACTGGGCGAGGATCCGCGCAGCCACGGAGATGTCGCGCGTCTCGAACGCGACTCCTGCCTTGGCGGCGTACGCCTCGACGATCGGGAGGAAGGAGTACGTCGCGAGCAGCGGCGCCTCGTCGGTGTGGGTGTAGATGATGCTCGACATTCCGGGCGTCGCTCCTGGGCCGTGGGATGGGATTCTTGACGTCAAGATACCTGACGCGTGGGACCGGCGTCCCGTTCGACCCCCACCCTAGTGATTAGAGTGAATGGCGTAACCCGGTTCGCTTTCGGGACCCGATCCGAGGAAGAGAAGAGATATGACTGACGTAGCCATGGCTGACGCCTCCGTCGAAGCACCACCGACCACGGTCCACAAGCTCCTGGCCGAGTTCATCGGCACCTTCGCGCTCGTCCTGATCGGCTGCGGCGTCGCCGTGGTCAACAGCGGCGAGATCGTCCAGACCGGCCTGGCGTTCGGCCTGACCGTGACCCTGATGGCCTACGCCTTCGGACGGGTCTCCGGCGGCCACTTCAACCCTGCCGTCTCGGTGGGCGCGGCGCTGGGCGGCCGTACGTCATGGAAGGACGCGATCACCTACATCGGCGCCCAGATCGCCGGCGGCATCGCCGGCGCACTCGTGCTGATGATCCTGCTGCTCGGGATCGACGGCTTCGAGGCGTTCGACGTCGACGCTCCGCTCGGCACGAACGGCTTCAGCGCCGGTGGCTACGACTACGCGTGGTGGGCGGCGTTCCTCATCGAGGTCATCTTCACGTTCCTGTTCGTCTTCGTGATCCTCGCCGTCACCGACAAGCGCAACGCCGCGAACGCGATGATGGCGCCGCTGGCCATCGGTGTGACCCTCGCGGTCATCCACTTCATGCTGATCCCGCTGACCGGCACCTCGCTCAACCCGGCGCGTTCGATCGGCCCGGCCATCTTCAGCGGCGGCGACTGGCTCGTCCAGCTCTGGCCGTTCATCCCCGCCCCGCTCATCGGCGGTGCGGTGGCCGGTCTGCTCTACCCGCTCCTGTTCGGCCACGGCGAGGACCCGGTCCCCGGATCGGGCCTGAACTTCGGCAGCGGCGGCTCCTCCAACCCGGCGTTCACGCAGCAGTGGAACCAGGGGCAGGTGGCCCCGGGTGCACCGGCGGAGCAGCCGATCATCCAGGACGGCTGGCAGTGGGACCCCGCCTCACAGCAGTGG
>NZ_JBMCZA010000168.1:32444-32676 GCF_048654705.1 Nocardioides sp. CPCC 206348 | reverse complement strand
CCGCAGGCACCGCAGGCCGGTGGCTGGGCTCCGCCGGCCAGCGACCAGACGCAGGTGCGTCCCCCGCAGTGACATTGGGTCGAGCGCGTCTCCGGCGTTGATCCGGGCGAGCAAGCTCGCCTTCGACGCCTCCCGCCGCGCTGCCGACCGGGAACTCGACATCGGTCGAGCGCTGACTCCCCACGGGGCCCGTCTTCATGACGGGCCCCGTGGTCATTTCCGGGCTACTCCT
>NZ_JBMCZA010000168.1:22421-32411 GCF_048654705.1 Nocardioides sp. CPCC 206348 | reverse complement strand
ACCTCGTCGCCACCCTCGACCGTCTCCTCGCGAACCAGGCCGGTGCCCTTCGCGTACAGCTTGTGCTCGACCAGGCCCGGCTCCAGCGGCGTGGTGTCCTCGGTCTCCAGCAGGTCCTCGAACGTTCCGGCCGGGACGGTCGCCGTGGCATCGAGCGCCAGCACGGCCGCCTGGTCCTCGGCCTCGCCGCGCAGGTACTCCATCTTGTAGCCGTCGCCGATCCGTGGGGCGGCCGCCATCGCGAGGCCGGCCTCGGCCCCATCGACCCCGGCCTCCCAGGAACCTTCGGTGGAGGTCTCGCCTTCGTCGTACTCCGTCGTGGCCTCGCCGAGGTACCAGACATTGCCGGCCGTGTCCTGGGCAAACCAGTCGAAGGTGTCCTCGACCAGCTCCCCCTCGGCGTCGGTGACGACGTCGTGGACGACGGTCGCGGTGACACCACCGATCGTGCGGGTCTCGTCGAGGACGGTGACCGTGATCTTCTCCTCGCCGTCACTCGACGTCGAGGAGTAGACCCACACGTTGCCGGGCACCAGCGGCAGCCAGGGGTTGTCGATGCGCGGCACGAAGTCCGCCGCGGTCAGGGCCGGCGTCGGGATCTCGAGTCCGTCGACGCCCGTGGGCGGGCTCGGCTCGGAAGCCGAACCGCAGCCCGAGAGCGCGGTCGCGACCAGCGCAGCAGCGACCACCGACGACCGACCGCGCGCCCACCCTTGCGTCCACCCTTGCGTCCACCCCTGGGTCCACATGGAGCCATCGTCTCGCATCCCTGCCCGGGTCCCCACGCCCGCCCGAGCGCTGCTAGCGTCGCTGGCGTCCGCACGTATCCCCTTAGGAGTCTTCCTGTGAGCACCAC
The DNA here is from genome assembly GCF_048654705.1 of Nocardioides sp. CPCC 206348. NCBI lineage: Bacteria > Bacillati > Actinomycetota > Actinomycetes > Propionibacteriales > Nocardioidaceae > Nocardioides > Nocardioides sp. CPCC 206348. The sequence continues at coordinate 31,555 of NZ_JBMCZA010000168.1, read as the reverse complement.
CCCGCTCAAGGTGGCCGTGACCGGCGCAGCCGGCCAGATCGGCTACAGCCTGCTCTTCCGCATCGCCAGCGGCGCCATCGCCGGTGACCGTCCCGTCGAGCTCCGCCTGCTCGAGATCGAGCCGGCCCTCAAGGCCCTCGAGGGCGTCGTGATGGAGCTCGACGACTGCGCGTTCCCGAACCTCGCCGGTGTCGTCATCGGCTCGGACCCGGAGCAGGTCTTCGACGGCGTCAACCTCGCCCTGCTCGTCGGCGCCCGCCCGCGCGGCCCCGGCATGGAGCGCGGCGACCTGCTGGCCGCCAACGGCGCGATCTTCACCGCGCAGGGCAAGGCCCTCAACAAGGTCGCTGCTGACGACGTCCGCATCGGTGTCACCGGCAACCCGGCCAACACCAACGCGCTCATCGCCGCGACGAACGCCCCTGACATCCCCAAGGACCGGTTCTCGGCGCTGACCCGCCTCGACCACAACCGGGCGATCTCGCAGCTGGCCGCCAAGACCGGCTCGGACGTCACCGACATCAAGAAGATCACGATCTGGGGCAACCACTCGGCCACCCAGTACCCCGACATCTTCCACGCCGAGATCGGTGGCAAGAACGCTGCCGAGGTCGTCAACGACCAGGCGTGGATCGCCGACACGTTCATCCCGACCGTCGCCAAGCGCGGCGCGGCGATCATCGACGCCCGTGGCGCCTCCTCGGCCGCCTCGGCCGCCTCGGCGACCTGCGACGCTGCCCGCGACTGGCTCAACGGCACCCCGGCCGGCGACTGGGTCTCCATGGCCGTCGTCTCCGACGGTTCCTACGGCGTCCCCGAGGGCCTCGTCTCCTCGTTCCCGGTCACCACCGCGAACGGCGACTGGAGCATCGTCCAGGGCCTCGAGATCGACGACTTCTCGCGCGGCAAGATCGACGCGTCCGTCGCCGAGCTCGCCGACGAGAAGGCTGCCGTCACGGAGCTCGGCCTCATCTGACGCGAGTTGGGGTTTGTCACCCCCGAGTTGTACGAAAACACCACACCCCGCGGCCCGTAGGTCGTGGGGTGTGGTGTTTTCGTACAACTCGGGGGTGACAAACCCCAACTCGCGCTAGACCGGCTGATCCGGGATCGTCTGGGCCAGCAGGAACAAGGTGATCCCGATGGCCAGCAGGATCGTGACGTCCAGGAAGCGGTGGCGGATGGCGAGCATGCCGGCGTCCTTCTCCGGCAGCGCGAGCCGCATGACGGCGGCAAAGCCGAGCACTCCGGAGATGATCGTGATTCCGAGCCGCCAGTCGGAGATGGCCGCGACGACGACGCCGGCAAGGGTGCCGCCCAGGATCGCGAGATAGCAGAAGCCGCCGATCGTCGCGGGCGCGTAGCGCCGGGGCGCGCGCTCGCCGATAGGCACCGGCTCCGGGGTGACCGGGACCGCCGCTACGCCCTCCAGGTCGTCGTTCAGTGCGCTGCCTTCCCGCCCTCGTGCGCGGCCTGCTCGGCCATGGTGACCACGTTGGCCAGCAGCATCGCGCGCGTCATCGGTCCGACGCCACCCGGGTTCGGCGACACCCAGCCCGCGACGTCCCAGACGTCATCGGCGACGTCCCCGGCGATCTTGCCATCGACCCGGCTGACACCGACGTCGAGCACGGCCGCGCCGGGCTTGACCATGTCGGCGGTGATGATGCCGGGCACGCCGGCGGCAGCGACCACGATGTCGGCCTCGCGCACGTGCGCGGCCAGGTCGACGGTGCCGGTGTGGCACAGCGTGACGGTGGCGTTCTCGGACCGGCGGGTCAGCAGCAGGCCCAGCGGACGACCGACGGTGATGCCGCGGCCCACCACGACCACGTTGGCCCCCGCGATCGGGACGTCGTGGCGACGCAGCAGCTCGACGATGCCGTACGGCGTGCACGGCAGCGGCGCCTCGTTGCCGAGGACCAGCCAGCCGAGGTTGGTCGGGTGCAGGCCGTCGGCGTCCTTGGCAGGGTCGATCAGGCCGAGCACGCGGTTCTCGTCGCGACCGCGCGGCAACGGCAGCTGCACGATGTAGCCGGTGCAGGCAGGGTCCTCGTTGAGGGCCGCGACGGCGTCCTCGATCTCCTGCTGGGTGGCGACCTCGGGCAGGTCGACGCGGATCGACGCGATGCCGACCTCCGCGCAGTCCTTGTGCTTGCCGTTGACGTACCAGCGCGAGCCCGGGTCGTCACCGACCAGGACCGTGCCGAGACCGGGCGTGATGCCCTGCTCCTTCAGCGCGGCGACGCGGGCACGCAGTTCGTCCTTGATGGCCGCCGCAGTGGCGGAGCCGTCGAGCTTCTGTGCAGTCACGGTGGTCATCCTGTCAGTGCGCGAAATGCCGGGTGCCGGTGAAGTACATGGTGACCCCCGCCGCTTCGCAGGCCGCGATGGTCTCGTCGTCACGCACCGAGCCACCCGGCTGCACGATCGCCTTCACGCCCGCGTCGAGCAGGATCTGCGGGCCGTCGGCGAACGGGAAGAAGGCGTCGGACGCGGCCACCGAACCGGTGGCCCGCTCCCCCGCCCGGGTCACCGCGAGCCTGCAGGAGTCGACGCGGTTGACCTGGCCCATGCCGATGCCGACCGAGGAACCGCCGGTGGCGAGCAGGATCGCGTTGGACTTCGCGGCCCGCACCGAGCGCCACGCGAACGCGAGGTCGGCGAGGGTCTGCTCGTCGGCAGCCTGTCCGGTCGCGAGCGTCCAGTTGGCCGGGTCGTCGCCATCGGCCTGGAAGCGGTCGGCGTGCTGCATCAGCAGGCCGCCGCTGATCGGGCGGGTCTCGACGCCACCCTGTGCGAGCGGTTCGGCGACGAGGATCCGGATGTTCTTCTTGCCCTGCAGCACCTCGACCGCGCCTTCGTCGTACCCGGGGGCGACGATGACCTCGGTGAAGATCTCGGCGACCTGCTCGGCCATCTGCTTCGAGACGTTCACGTTGGTCGCGATGACCCCGCCGAACGCGGAGACCGGGTCGCACTCGTGGGCGCGGCGGTGGGCCTCGGCCACGTCGGCGCCGACGGCGATGCCGCACGGGTTGGCGTGCTTGATGATCGCCACCGTCGGGAGGTCACCGTGGTCGTACGCCGCCCGGCGGGCCGCGTCCGTGTCGACGTAGTTGTTGTAGGACATCTCCTTGCCGTGCAGCTGCTCGGCAGCCGCGAGGCCACCCGGCCCGAAGCCGTTGCGGTAGAGCGCGGCGGGCTGGTGCGGGTTCTCGCCGTACCGGAGGACCGCGGACTTGTCGTAGGTGCCGCCGACCCAGGCCGGGAAGCCGGTGCTGATGCCGTCCTCGACGGTGCTGTCGGTGAGCACGCTGCCCATCCAGGAGGCGACCTGGACGTCGTACGTCGCCGTGTGGACGAACGCCTTGGCGGCGAGCGCCTTGCGCTCCTCCAGGGTGAAGCCACCCTCCCGGGTGGCCTCGAGGGCCCGCGCATAGTCGGCACCGTCGGTGACGATCGCGACGGAGGGGTGGTTCTTGGCGGCGGCGCGGACCATGGAGGGGCCGCCGATGTCGATCTTCTCGATGCAGTCGTCGATGCCGGCGCCGGAGGCGACCGTGGCCGCGAACGGGTAGAGGTTCACGACGACGATGTCGAACGGCGCGACCTCGAGCTCCTCGAGCTGCTGCACGTGCTCGGGCAGGCGACGGTCGGCGAGGATGCCGGCGTGGACGCGTGGGTGGAGCGTCTTCACGCGGCCGTCGAGGCACTCGGGGAAGCCGGTGAGGTCCTCCACCTTCGTGACAGGCAGGCCGAGGCTGTCGATCAGGGCGGCCGAGCCGCCGGTCGAGACGAGCTCGACGCCGGCGTCGTGGAGGCCGCGGACGAGGTCCTCGAGGCCGGTCTTGTCGAAGACGGAGATCAGTGCGCGCTTGATCTGGATCCGGTCAGTCATGGCGATTCAGTTTCCTCATCGGTCGATGCCAGTCGATGAGGGCACCCAGGCGATCGATGCCGACTCGTCACTCCCTGGTGGTTGCCCACCTGCGCCAGTCGTGTGCCGGCGATTCTACTTCTGAGTCAGCCTCCGAAGCGAACCCGGCGCCCCTCGACCGAGAAGCCCTCCCGGGCCATCTTGCCGACCGCGTCAACCAGCATCGCCCGCTCGGCGACCTTGATCCGCTCGTGGAGCGTCTCCTCGGTGTCGTCGTCATCGACGGGAACGGTGGTCTGGGCGACGATCGCGCCCGTGTCGACCCCCGCGTCGACGATGAACAACGTCGCACCGGTCACCTTGACGCCGTACTCCAGCGCCTCGCGCGGCCCGTGCATCCCGGGGAACGACGGCGACAGGGCCGGGTGGGTGTTGACCGTGCGCCCACCGAAGGCGTCGAGGAAGGTCTCGCCGACCAGCTTCATGAACCCCGCGAGTACGACGACGTCGGGCTCGAACGCGGCCACCTTGTCCGCCAGGGCGCGGTCCCAGTGCTCCCGCGAGGTGTAGTCCTTCACCTTCGCGGTGAACGTCGGCACGCCCACTGCCTCTGCCCGGGCGAGGCCCTCGATGCCCTCGCGGTCCGCACCCACCGCGACGACCTTCGCGCCGTACGCCTCGTCGGTGCAGGCGTCCAGCAACGCCTGGAGGTTCGTGCCCGAGCCGGACACGAGGACGACGAGGCGGGTGGGCGATGGCACGGCCCGGAGTCTAGGGGTTCAGCGACGGAACGGGAGCCGCGGCAACCGTGCCCGGACCGCACCGAGGCGCGCACTCAGCCAGTCGCCGCCGTCACGCTGCCACCAGCACACGAGCAGGGCGCCGGCGACGCCCCCGATCCCGAAGGACGTGATGGCGTGGAGCAGGACGTCGAAGGTGTACGGCCCGACGGCGCTCATCCGGCCGGGGCCGACCGCTCCCCCGGCGAACGCCGTGAGGATGGCGAGTACGACGCCCGCTGTGATGCCGCCTGCGCAGCCGCGGATGGCGGCCCGGTCCCAGGCGAGGACCGGGCGGTCACGCTGCACGCGGCCCGCGACGACCGCGGCGACGACGACGGGGATGACCATCAGCCAGCCGGTCCACCACGGGGTCGGGCCCTGGTCGGGGAGTGCGGCCAGCAGGGGGAACATCGGGAGCGGGCCGAGCACGACCAGGCTCGTCGAGACCGTGGTGCCGGTGCCGACGGCGAAACCCGGGCCCAGGACGTAGGAGCTGGAGAACAGCACTGCGTTGGGCAGGACCGCGGCGGTCGCGAGCGCCATCAGCGCGATGGCGCCGGCGTCGGCGTGCAGCTGGGAGACCACGTTGGCGGCGGTCGAGAAGTCCAGGACGAACGCTGCGAAGAGGGCGAACAGGCTGATCGCGAACCAGGTGCGCAGGATCCGCCAGGCCACCTGCGCGACGTCCCGCACCGCGTCCGGGACGACGGGCAGCCAGATCGAGGCGCGGCCGGAGCCGAGGGCGATGGCAGGCATCCCGGCCACTCCACCGACCAGGATCGACCAGAGCACGACGCGTGCCGGGCTCGGGGACGACGCCGCCGTCGAGGCAACGGCACACGCGACGACACCCACGACGGCGTACCCGAGGGTGAACAGCCCCGAAGCGATCGGGACGGTCCAGTCCCGTTCGCCGTCGGCGATCCGGGCGGCGTCGGGACCGTGTCCGGAGACCGACTCGCCGACCCGGTGACCGACCCGCCAGGTCGCCCAGGCACACAGCAGGGTGAGGCCGAGCGGGATCGCGGTCAGCCGGATGCCTTCGACGGAGACGCCCGAGCCGTGGGCGGCCAGCCAGCCGTGCGCGCCGACCCGCAGCGCGCCGCTCGGGCTGCCCTCGCCGCCGGCGTTGGTGAGGAACCAGCCCACGACGGCCACGGCCAGGCAGACCAGCAGCGGTCCGCCGGCGGCCAGCGCGCCGCCGATGGTCGCGGTCGGCACCAGCGGGCGGCTGGTGGCGAGGTCCTGGCGCAGCGCGGCGTCAGTCCGACCGCCTTTGGCAGTGCGGGCGGCACCGGTGCTGCGCGCCGAGGAGGACTGGAGCGACGTCATGGTGCGTCCATCTTCACGCCCGGACCCTGAGCGAGGTGGGTCGCCACGCCGCAACAACCCCGATGGTCGTACGGTTGTCGGGTCATGACCGTGTCCCGCCCGAACGCCGCTTCGCCGTCCGACGCCCAGCCCGCCGGCGCGCCGTCGTACGTCAGCAACGCGGACCTCACCGCGAGCTTCGACGCCTTCTACCGCGACGCCCGTGACCGGTTGCTGCTGCAGACCTTCGCCCTGACCGGGGACCTCTCGGTGGCCCGCAGCGCGGTCCGGGAGGCGTACGTCGTCGCGTGGCACCACTGGCGCAAGACCTCCCGGCTGGCCGACCCGGAGATGTCGGTCCGCCCCGCTGCGTGGCGCAAGGCGCTGCGCCGCAGCAACACCCGTCCGCTGCGGCGGCGCAAGGACCTCGACGAGCAGAGCCGCAACATCCTCGACGCCCTGGCCGCACTGCCCCTCGCCCAGCGCAAGGCGCTCCTGCTGACCCAGCTGGCCGCGGTGTCGATGGACGAGATGGCCCACGAGGTCGGCCTGCCGTTGGAGGCAGCCGAACGTGAGCTGCAGCTCGGTGCGGCACAGCTGGCCACGCAGCTGAACATCCCCACGTCGGCGATCCCGCTGTCGTTCAACTCGTTGGCGCCGGCGACCCGCAGCGTCACCTGGCCGCGGGTGACGATCATCCGCCGCGCGGGCATCGCCCGCCGCCGCGCCCACACGATCATCGGGGGCGCGACCGCCGTGGTCGCGCTCGTCGCCAGCGGCGCCGTCGCGATGGATGCCACGGGCGCCCGCCCGACGTTGCACCGTGAGGGCATCCCCGCCGCGACCGCGCCTCCGCCGTCCGGACCTGCCATCAACACGCTGCCCGACACAGCACTGCTGCAGCTGCAGACCGTCCAGGACACACTCCCCGGCCGCGGCTGGCAGCTGAGCGGCACCGTCGACAACTCCACCGGCAACGGCCGGGTGCTCCCCTGCCAGCCGGACCGGTACGCCGACCCGCAGGGCACCGCCGCGTGGGTCCGCGCCTTCCGCAACGCCCCACCGAGGACCGCCACCCGCACGGTGATCCAGTTCGCCGAGGCGTCCGCGGCCGAGCCGCGCGCGATCCGCACCTACCGCCGCACCCTGCGCTGGCTCACCTCCTGCCCCACCCCCGCCGACGACCCGTCCGCCATCCCGCGGATCCAACTGGTCAGCACCGCCGACCTGCCCGGAGTCGGCGACCAGGCCAGCCTGATGGTGCTGCGCTCGCGGGTGGACAAGACCAAGTACGTCGTCGGGGTGGCCCGCTCCGGCCTGTTCACCACGACCACCTCGGTCGCCACCACGACCGCCGGCGCGGCAGTACGCCGCGAGGGTGTCGCCGCGCTGCTGTCCGCTGCCGTCAACCGGCTCTGCGCGCTGGCCGACGGTGGGGCGTGCGCACGGACCGACACGAAGCTGGTCAACCGGGCGGCGTACCCCGTCGGCAAGGTGCCGTGGATGCTCTCCGAGGTCGACCTGCCGCCGCTGAGCCGCGACCAGGGCCCGTGGGTCGGCACCCCGGCGACCGCACTGACCGAGGACCGGGTCGACTCCGGCGCGATCGGCTGCACGACGGCGCACCTGTTCGGGACCTTCCGCAAGACGAAGATCCAGGCCAACCAGTTCCGCACCTTCGTCCTGAGCGAGTCGAAGCTGCCGCCGGAGGTCGGCCTCACCCAGACCGTCGGGGCGCTCCCGGTCGAGACCGCACGCGCCTTCGTACGCCGTATCCGCGAGCAGATCGCGGCCTGCCCGGACCTCGACAAGAGCGCCGGCACCGAGGTGAAGCAGCTCGCGAACAGCAGCACCGGCAAGTCCGCGCTGACCGCCTGGCGCCTCAGCACCGCGCTGCCCGGCGACCGCACCGTCGAGTACGACGTCGCCGTGCTCCGCAGCGGCACCTCGGTCTCCCTCCTCGTGTTCGTCGCCGCGCCGCGCGCCCGAATCGCCGAGAGCGACTTCGTGGCGCTGACCCGACGGACCCTCGAGCGGCTCGCCGTGATGGCGGCGTACAAGGCCGGCTGACCGACCCGTCGCCGTACCCTCGGGAAAGCTCGATCCGGAAAGTTCGGAGAGGGATGCAACCCCGCCCCTGCGTCGGGCGTATCACTCCCGACAGCCCCACCTGGGGGCGCGCAGATCGGTCCGTGAGGAGGTCGACGTGGAGGCGAACGAATTCGACGAGTTCTACGCAGCGTCGTTCCGACGGGTGACCGGCCAGGTCTACGCGATGATCGGGGACTTCGATGAGGCCACCGAGTGCGTCCAGGAGGCGTTCGCTCGCGCCTGGGCCCACCGTCGCAAGCTGGACAGGGCCGAGTACCCGGAAGCCTGGGTTCGCACCACCGCCTACCGCATCGCGGTGAGCAGGTGGCGCCGTCGCAAGCGCGGTGAGCGCTCACCCGACCGGGCGGTCGGCCACAGCGGCGTCGCTCCGGCGGTCGACGAGTCGCACGTCGCCCTGGTGGCCGCCCTCAAGCGACTGCCCGAGGCCCAGCGCCAGGCGCTGGTCCTGCACCACATCGCCGACCTCCCGGTGCAGCAGGTCGCTGCCGAGGTGGGCGTTCCCGAAGGAACCATCAAGGCCCGGCTCAGCCGGGGACGCGTGGCCCTGGCCGCGCTGCTGGCCGACGAGACCGGCCTCGCGGGAGGGGGGATGACCCATGTCTGAGCACGACCCGATCAACGATCTGTCCCGGTTCGGCGACGACTTCAGCACAGGAACAGGAGGCGACATGCCGCTCTCCGCAGCCGCCGTCCGACGCCGCGGCGACCAGATCCGCCGCCGTCGTACTGCCCTGGTGGCGGGCGCCTCGGCCCTGGCCGTGGCCGCTGTCGCCGTCCCGATCCTCGCGATCGCCGGAGGCAACCCGAAGGCCGACGACAACAACGACATCGCCGACGACAAGGCGAACGCGCAGTCGCTGAGCGCCGAGAACCTGCTCCGCGACGCGGACACCGAGTACTTCCCGAACGACAAGACGCCCTGGCGCACCAGCGAGACCTTCGAGGGCGACGGCCAGGCGGTGTACCACCCGTGCCAGCAGCAGGCGCTCAGCGAACTGGGTGCGACCAACAGCTTCACCCGCGCCTTCGAGTACGTGCCGCAGCTCGAG
>NZ_JBMCZA010000168.1:18621-22411 GCF_048654705.1 Nocardioides sp. CPCC 206348 | reverse complement strand
GCGGTGTACCACCCGTGCCAGCAGCAGGCGCTCAGCGAGCTGGGTGCGACGAACAGCTTCACCCGCGCCTTCGAGTACGTCCCGCAGCTCGACCCCGGTGACGTCGCCCCACCGGAGGCGCCTCGTGACCGGCTGGTCGAGCAGATCGCGGAGTTCACGTCCCCGGCGGCTGCGCGCTCGGCGTACGACACGTTCGCCCAGTGGGTCCTCGACTGTGAGTTCCCCGATGCCGACCGCACCAACGTCGTGCCCGACGCACGGACCGTCCCCGTGTCCTCCGGCACCGAGGCCGTCATCTACGACCTCAACTGGACGCTGGAGCCGGAGGCCGAGGACCCGCTCGGTGAGACCAGCTACATCAACGAGACCGGCCTCGTCCTCCAGGGCGACCGGATCGCGGCGATCGCAGTGACGATCAACGGCCAGGACTACAACTTCCTCGACGAGGAGGGCGGAACGCCGGTCAAGCGGATGATCCCGAAGGCAGCCGACCGGCTGGACGGAGCAGCGGACGAACCGGGCTCCCCGACGACCTCCGACCCGTCGGCACCCACCAGCAGCACCGTGAACCCGGCGATTGCACCGGACTTCCCGCTCATCTCCCGCTGGCCGGACGCCAGCGAGGCCGAGCCCGGAGAGGACGGCATCGTCGGACCCGCTCGCGACCTGGAGCCGCTGCCCTTCGCTCCCTGCGAGACGGCGCTGCCGGACGCACCGCACGCCGACCGGCTGACGGCCCAGTGGTCGAACGTGGAGGACTACCGCACCCGGCAGCTGACGACGTACTCCACGGTCGACGAGGCCATCGCCGCCATCGGGGACATCCGGACGATCTTCATGGACTGCCCGGTCGGCGAGACCCGCGACGACGGCTACACACCGAAGTGGGCGGTTCGCGAAGGCACCGTCGGCGGCGAGTCGTTCGCCGTGCTCGGCTGGGACGAGTTCAACGGGGCATCGACGACCTTCGGGGAGACGCTCCTCGTGGTCCGCGTCGGCCTCTCCGTCCTGGTCGTCGCCCACTCCGGCCACTCGGGCAACCCGCAGGGCCGGGAGAACGTCATCGTCGACGAGATCACCGCGGAGTCGGCCGACGTGATCGCCCGGATGTGCGCCTTCACCGAGGCTGGCTGCTGAGCCGTCGTCGTACAAGAGGAACGAAGCCCCGCCACTCGCGAGAGTGGCGGGGCTTCGGGTCTCGAGACGGTCGCTACGCGACCTCCTCGACCAACGGGTTCACAGCGACTGCAGGATCTCCCGCGCCAGGGCAGCGGTCGCGGACGGCGTCTTGCCGACCTTGACGCCGACGGCCTCGAGGGCCTCCTGCTTGGCAGCCGCGGTCCCGGCCGAGCCGGAGACGATGGCTCCGGCGTGGCCCATCGTCTTGCCCTCGGGGGCGGTGAAGCCCGCGACGTAGCCGACGACCGGCTTGGTGATGTTGTCCTTGATGTAGAGCGCCGCACGCTCCTCGGCGTCGCCGCCGATCTCGCCGATCATGACGATCACCTTGGTCTCCGGGTCCTCCTCGAAGGCCTGGAGGGCGTCGATGTGCGTGGTGCCGACGATCGGGTCGCCGCCGATGCCGATGGCGGTCGAGAAGCCGAAGTCACGCAGCTCGTACATCATCTGGTAGGTCAGCGTGCCCGACTTCGACACGAGACCGACCGGGCCCTTGCCCGCGATGGTGTGCGGGGTGATGCCGGCCAGCGACTCGCCGGGCGTGATGATGCCCGGGCAGTTCGGGCCGATCATCCGGGTGGACTTGCCCTGCAGGTAGGACCACACCTCGGCGGAGTCCTGGACCGGCACGCCCTCGGTGATGACCACGATCAGCGGCATCTCGGCGTCGATCGCCTCGATGGCCGCGTCCTTGGTGAAGGCCGGCGGGACGAACAGGACCGACACGTTCGCGCCGGTCTCCTTCATCGCCTCCGACACGGTGCCGAACACCGGGAGCTCCACGTCGGCGCCAGCGGCGTCCTTGTGGGTGACCGTGGTGCCGGCCTTGCGGGCGTTGACGCCGCCGACGATCGTCGCGCCGGACTCGATCATCAGGGCAGTGTGCTTCGCACCCATGCCACCGGTGATGCCCTGGACGATGATCTTGCTGTCCTTGTTCAGGTAAATGCTCATGTCTCGTCCCCTCAGGCGTTCGCGAGCTCGGCGGCCTTGTCGGCCGCTCCGTCCATCGTGTCGACGAGGGTCACCAGCGGGTGGTTGGCCTCGGCCAGGATCTGGCGACCCAGCTCGACGTTGTTGCCGTCGAGGCGGACCACGAGCGGCTTGGTGGCGGCGTCGCCGAGGAGCTCGAGAGCACCGACGATGCCCTTCGCGACCTCGTCACACGCGGTGATGCCACCGAAGACGTTCACGAACACGGACTTGACCTGCGCGTCGTTGAGGATCACGTCGAGGCCGTTGGCCATCACCTCGGCGTTGGCGCCGCCGCCGATGTCCAGGAAGTTGGCAGGCGTGACGCCGCCGTGGTTCTCGCCGGCGTACGCGACGACGTCGAGGGTCGACATGACCAGGCCCGCGCCGTTGCCGATGATGCCCACGGCACCGTCGAGCTTGACGTAGTTGAGGCCGAGGTCCTTGGCCTTCGCCTCGAGCGGGTCGGCGTCCTCGCGGATCTCGAAGTGCTCGTGGTCGGGGTGGCGCACCTCGGAGGCGTTCTCGTCGAGCGAGACCTTGCCGTCGAGGGCTTCCAGCTTGTCACCGGCGAGCCGCGCGAGCGGGTTCACCTCGACGAGCGTGGCGTCCTCCTCGACGAAGACCTTGTAGAGGTTCTCGATCATCGTGACGGCCTGCTCGAAGACGGGCTCCGGGAAGCCGGCCTCGGTCGCGATCTCGCGCGCCTTCGCCGCGTCGACACCCTTGCCGGGGTCGATGGCGATCTTCTTCACGGCGTCGGGGTTGGTCTTCGCGACCTCTTCGATCTCGACACCACCCTCGACGGACGCGATGCAGAGGTACTGGCGGTTCGACCGGTCCAGCAGGAAGGAGAAGTAGTACTCCTCCTCCGGCGGGGTCGCGGGGGTGATCAGGACCCGGTTGACCGGGAGGTCCTTGATCGTGAGGTTCAAGATGTCGGTCGCGTACTGGAACGCCTCGTCGGGCGTCTTGGCGATCTTGACGCCACCAGCCTTGCCACGGCCGCCGGCCTTGACTTGCGCCTTGACGACGGTCACGCCGCCCAATTCCTCGGCGGCGGCCTTCGCGGCCTCGGGGGTCTCAACGACCACACCGAGGGTCGTCGTCACACCGTGCTTGGCGAAGAGCTCCTTCGCCTGATATTCCATCAGGTCCACTGCTACGTCCTCACATCTGGGTCAGAGGGTGGTGCGCACGGCGGCGCACCCTCGGGCACACTAGTCGTGACTGGCGAGTAGGACGAGTCCGGCCCCGGCGACGTGACGACGGTCACGGGCTCGTCGCGGGTCACCCGCACGTCACTCAGCCGTCACACGATCGTCCACAGGCGACACCCCCTGGGATTTCGGGGGCCGCCGGGCATCGGTTATGGTCGGTGACGCAAGTTTCACCTGGTCGCCACCCGGCGGCCACCTTGATCGAAGCCCTCTTCTCGGGCGACTCGGACGACAGGGCCCAGGTTGAAACGGCCTGCAGGATCGTCCCCCCAAGGAGTCAGCAGTCGATGGGTAACCACCGAGCGGATCCCCGCGCAGCGCGCCGCCGCTCGACCTCCCGCGCCGAGTCCACCGAGAAGTACGTCGGTAAGCGCATGGCTGGTCGAGCTGCCGAGACGACCGCGACGCTCGAAGTTGCC
>NZ_JBMCZA010000168.1:16748-18571 GCF_048654705.1 Nocardioides sp. CPCC 206348 | reverse complement strand
GCCCCCGCTCCAGCTCCTGTCCTCGCTCCGCTTCCGGCGCCTGCCCCGGTCCTGACCCTGGTCGAGGCGGTCGGCTCGCCGGCGTACGTGCCCGACCGCGCTCCCACGGTGGAGCTGCCGGCGCTCCGCGACATCCCCCTGTTCGACCCCCTGACCGATTCCTCGGCCACCACGCTGCGGGCCGTCCAGCCCGCCGGCAAGCGCCGTGCGGTCAAGCACGTCGGCTCCCGCGGACCGCTGTTCCGCGGCCTGCCCTCGCTGCCCGTCGCCGTCGGTGTGGCCACGCTCGCCATCGCGATCGGTGGCGCGGTCGTCTCGACCGATCCCGAGCTGGCCTCGGCCACCGACCGCCTCACCGCCTCGAACGCCATGACCGGGTCCTTCGGCAACGGCGTCGTCGGCGGGCGCTCCCAGAGCGTCAGCCGCGACTCGGACCGCGACACCCTCGCCCAGGCCGCCGGCACCGACCTCGTCGCCGAGGCCGAGCGCCACGCCGAGGAGCGCAACAGCGCGCTCGGCGAGCTCGCCCAGGCCGCCGAGAAGGAAGCCGCCGAGATCGCCCTGAACCGCTGGGTGCTCCCGCTCGACAGCTACCGCCTCACCGCGACCTTCGGTGAGTACGGCCTGTGGTCGAGCTACCACACCGGCCTCGACTTCGCCGCTCCCGGCGGCACGCCGATCCGCGCCGTCACGAACGGCGTGGTCACCTCCGCCGGCTCCGACGGCGCCTACGGCAACAAGACCGTCCTGACCCTGGAGGACGGCACCGAGCTGTGGTTCTGCCACCAGTCGTCCTTCGCCGTGTCCGCCGGTGACACCGTCCGCAGCGGCGAGATCATCGGATACGTCGGCAGCACCGGCCACGTGACCGGCCCGCACCTGCACCTCGAGGTCCGCCCCGGTGGCGGCGACCCGGTCGACCCCGACGCGGCCCTCCGCGTACATGGAGTGACGCCGTAACGCTCTTCTAGAGCTTGTCGACGGGGGCGTAGCGCAGCAGCAGGCGCTTGACGCCGTCGGAACCGAAGTCGATCGACGCGACGGACTTGTCGCCGGCTCCTTCGACGGACACGACCGTGCCCAGGCCGAACGAGTCGTGGGTGACCTTGTCGCCCGGCGCCAGGACCGGGATCGGCCGCGAGGGTCGTGACTTGGCGGCCGCGTCGGCGCGAGCCGCTGCGGAGCTGAAGTTGCGGCGGCCGGCCGCGGTCGGCTGCCCCAGGCTGGTCGTACCGGAGCCGCCGCCGGCGTACTCCCGGCTGCTGGAGGCGTACGACGGCCGCGACCACTGCATCTGCTGGGCTTCGGTGCGCCGCCAGTCGACGAGGTCGATCGGCAGCTCGGCGAGGAACCGGGACGCCGGGTTGTGCGCGGGGGCGCCGAAGGCCGAGCGCACGACCGCCCGCGAGACGTAGAGGCGCTGGCGGGCTCGGGTGATGCCGACGTAGGCCAGCCGGCGCTCCTCCTCGAGCTCGGGACGATCGCCGAGGGACCGGGAGTGCGGGAAGACGCCGTCCTCCAGGCCGGTGAGGAACACGACGGGGAACTCCAGGCCCTTGGCGGTGTGGAGCGTCATCAGGGTGACCACGCCCTTGTCCTCCGGCGCGTCCGGGTCGTCCTCGGGGGCATCGGGGATCTGGTCGGCGTCGGCCACCAGCGCGACGCGCTCGAGGAAGTCGCCCAGCCCGGGCTCGACCGTGCCGGCGTCCACGTCCGCGGGGTCGGCCGACGGGCCGGCGACGGGGTCCTCGGCGAACTCGCGGGCGACCGCGACCAGCTCGCCGAGCGTCTCCAGGCGGCCCTCGTCCTGCATGTCGTCGGAC
>NZ_JBMCZA010000168.1:16621-16725 GCF_048654705.1 Nocardioides sp. CPCC 206348 | reverse complement strand
TTGACCATCGTCACGAAGCCCTCGATCTGCGTCTGGCTCCGCGTCGCCAGGCCCGGTGCCTCGTCGGCACGCTGCAGGGCCTCCCAGAACGTGATCCGCTCCCT
>NZ_JBMCZA010000168.1:10569-16611 GCF_048654705.1 Nocardioides sp. CPCC 206348 | reverse complement strand
TTGACCATCGTCACGAAGCCCTCGATCTGCGTCTGGCTGCGCGTCGCCAGTCCCGGGGCCTCATCGGCGCGCTGGAGGGCCTCCCAGAACGTGATCCGCTCCCGGTCGGCGAACATGGTGATCGCCAGCACCGCGCGGTCACCGATCCCCCGCCGCGGCGTGTTCAGGATCCGTCGTACGGAGATCGCGTCATCCGGGTTGACCAGCATCCGCAGGTACGCGAGCGCGTCGCGGATCTCCTTGCGGTCGTAGAAGCGCGTGCCGCCGACGACCTTGTAGGGCAGGCCGGTGCGGATGAAGATCTCCTCGAACACCCGCGACTGCGCGTTGGTCCGGTAGAACACCGCCATGTCGGAGGGACGCAGCCCGCCGTCGGTGAGCTTGTCGATCTCCCCGGAGACGAAACGGGCCTCGTCGTGCTGGTCGTCGGCGACGTACCCGACGATCTTCTCGCCGTCCCCGGCGTCGGACCACAGCCGCTTCGGCTTGCGGCTCTCGTTGCGTTCGATGACCGCGTTGGCGGCGCTGAGGATGGTCTGGGTGGAGCGGTAGTTCTGCTCGAGCAGCACGGTCCGCGCGTCGGGGAAGTCCTGCTCGAAGTCCATGATGTTGCGGATGTCGGCACCACGGAACGCATAGATCGACTGGTCGGCGTCGCCGACGACCATCAGCTCGGCCGGGGGCACCCGATCAGCAGGCACGCCGTCGAGGGTGTCGGGGTCCGGGGACTCCTCGAACTGCTGGCCGCAGAGCTGCTGGATGAGGGAGTACTGCGCGTGGTTGGTGTCCTGGTACTCGTCGACCAGGACGTGCCGGAACCGGCGGCGGTAGGTCTCCCGCACCTCCGGCTTGAGCTGGAAGAGCCGGACCGTCTCCATGATCAGGTCGTCGAAGTCGAAGGCGTTCGCCTCGCGCAGCCGCCGCTGGTACTGCCGGTACGCCGCCACGTAGGTCTCGTCGCTGGCGTTGGTCGCCTCGGCGGCGACGTCCTCGGGGTCACGCAGCTCGTTCTTGTGGTTGCTGATCCAGTGCAGCACCGGACCCGGCTGGTAGCGGCGGGGATCGATCTCCAGGTCGTTGAGCACCAGGGTGATCAGGCGCTTCTGGTCCTGGCTGTCGTAGATCGAGAAGTTCGACTTGAGCCGTTCGTAGCCGAGGTGCTCCACCTCCTTGCGCAGGATCCGCACGCAGGCCGAGTGGAACGTGCTGACCCACATGATCCGGGCGCGGTTGCCGACCAGGTCGCTGACCCGCTCCTTCATCTCCGCCGCGGCCTTGTTGGTGAAGGTGATCGCGAGGATCGAACCGGGGTGCGCCTTGCGGACGGCGATCAGCCACGCGATCCGCCGCGTGAGCACACGGGTCTTGCCCGACCCGGCACCGGCCACGACCAGCAGGGGCGCACCTTCGTGCTGGACGGCCTGTTGCTGCGGGTCGTTGAGGCCCTCGAGGAGGAGGTCTGCGGTCAGGGCCGGGGGCGTCGTACTCATGCTCCTGCCAGCCTACGGCGCTGGGCCGACGGAGCCGCGGTCGGTCAGGAGCTGTGCACCGGCGACCAGAGCACGGCGACGCCGACCTCGATGATCGCGAGCGCCAGGAGGCCGGCCCAGAGGCCGTTGGGGATCTTCTCCTTGCGCATGTTCGCCATCACCAGGACCAGCAGGACCAGGCCGATGAGGAGCTTGACGGCGACCTTGCCGTGGTTGACCGGGTCGTCGCCGCCCTCGAGGACGCCGACCAGCAGCAGTCCGGCGAGGAAGGCGGTGCCGACGCCGTCACGCATGACACCGGTGACCTTCTTGTCCCCCGGGCCGACCTGGGCGAGCAGTCCGCCGATCAGGGCCGAGAAGCCAAGGATGTGGACGATCAGCAGGATCAGGCGCACGGTCTCCATGCCCGAACTCTAGGGCAGCAAGCTGCTGCCGGCGCCTCCCGCCGCGCTGCCGGCTACCTGCCCGTCGCGGTGAAGTGCTGGTAGTCCTTCAGCGAGCTCCATGACCCGCCCCAGCTCCAGCCGATGCGCGCGAACTCGCGCACGACCAGGTCCCCGGAGTGGATGATCCCGGGCTGGCTGCGGGTCCGGTCGAGGTACGCCGACGCGCGCTCCGGCAGGACCAGGGCTCCCTTGGAGTACGGGTTGAGGAACGGGTTGACGTCGATCGCCAGGCCGTAGGCGTGCGCCGACCAGGTGGTCGTGCCCCGCGCTGCGCGACAGACGAGTGCGGCGGTGTTGTTGCCGTCGCCGGTGGGAGGCGCATCGAGGTCGGCGGTGGTCGGCAGGCGCATCTCCTCGATCGGGAAGTCGGCGGCGAAGAGCGCCCTGAACACCGATGTCACGCCCTCGGCCTCCCGGGCCGCGACCACCAGCTCACCGGTGTGCGCCTTGCCGTCGAAGCCGCGGAAGCTGACGTTGACGTAGCGAAGACCATCCAGGCCGACGGGGCAGGCGGAGGACCAGGTCTCCCCCATCCGGGTACGGATCGCCCGTGTCACCGGCCCGATCGACGAGTGGAACGCGTCATCGGTCGGGGCCGGGAGCAGGTCGGCAGTCGGGAAACGACGCACCCGCAGGGCCTTCGGTGTCGGCCTGATCTCGCCGAAGCCGTCGGCATCGACGGGTAGCACGTGGACGCCCAGCTCCCAGTCGGAGTACGACGGCCCGGGGTCGGGTGCGCTGGAGGGCGACGGCGCGGTGGGGGTCGGCGAGCCCGACGTGGGGGGTGTCGTCGACGGCTGCGGGGTCGGATTCGTCGTACCACTGGAGCAGCCGGCCAGCGCCACCGCTGCGACGACGGCCACCACCGTGCCGCGGTTCACAGCAGCCTGCGGTCCGATGCCCAGCGGGTCAGCTCGTGGCGGGAAGAGAGCTGCAGCTTCCGCAGTACCGAGGACATGTGGGTCTCGACGGTCTTGATCGAGATGAAGAGCTCCTTGGCGACCTCCTTGTAGGAGTAGCCGCGCGCGATCAACCGCATCACCTCGCGCTCCCGCTCGGTGAGCCGGTCGAGGTCCTCGTCGACACTGGCGAGGTCCGCCGAGATGCCGGCGCCCGCGAAGGCGTCGAGGACGAAGCCCGCCAGTCGCGGGGAGAACACGGCGTCACCGTCGGCAACGCGCGCGATGGCGTCGACCAGCTCGGGGCCGGTGATCGTCTTGGTCACGTAGCCGCGGGCACCGCCCCGGATCGTGCCGATGACGTCCTCGGCCGCGTCGGAGACGGACAGCGCCAGGAACCGGACCTCGGAGTCGTTGACGCGGCGGATCACCTCGACGCCGCCGCCGCCGGGCAGGTGCACGTCCAGCAGTACGACGTCCGGCCGGTGTTCGAGCACGGCCGCCACCGCTTCGTCGACATCGGCGGCCTCGGCCACGACGTCGACGCGACCGGCGCCCGTGGAGCCGAGCTCGGCGCTGACGCCCCGGCGGAACATGGCGTGGTCGTCGACGACGACCACGCGGACGGGCTGGCTCATGGGTCTCCCTGCTGGTTGTCCTGGTCTGCGACCTGGGCTGCGGCCTGGTCGGACTTCGCGTCGGCCTTGTGGTCCAGGTGCAGCCGCACCTCGGTCCCCTCGCCGGGCGCAGACCTGATCTCCGCGCGTCCGCCGTGCCGCTCCATGCGGTCGATGATGCTCCGGCGCACACCGAGGCGGTCCTCGGGGGTGGCGTTCGGGTCGAAGCCGACACCACGGTCGCGGACGAACACGTCGATGCCGCCGGCCGTGATCTCGGCATAGACGTCCACGCGCGGCACACCGGCGTGCTTGGCGGCGTTCGCGGTCGCCTCGCGCGCCGCCGCGACGATCGGGCGGGCCGCCTCGTCGTAGTCGCAGTCACCGACGGCGACCACGTCGACAGCGATGCCGTAGGCGTCCTCGATCTCGGCCGCCGCCGAGCGCAGTGCGCTGGCGACCGTGGCCTCGTCGAGCGACTCCCCGGTGAACAGCCAGGCCCGCAGGTCGCGTTCCTGCGCACGCGCGAGACGGGCCGCGTCGGCCGGGTTCTTCTGGATCAGGGCGAGGGTCTGGAGCACGGAGTCGTGGAGGTGCGCCGCCACGTCGGCCCGCTCCTGGGTCCGCACCCGCTCCTCGCGTTCGCCCGCGAGCTCGGCGATCAGCCGGTAGACGAAGGGGCCGAGCACGATCGCGATGCCGCCGATGCCGAGCAGGATCGCGATGGTCGCGTCGCGGGCCAGCGACAGGGACCCGTCGCGCACCGCGAAGAGGACCAGCGCGATGACGACCAGCGCGACCCCGGCCGCGATCCGCGCCCACGCCGCCCAGCCGCCGCCACCGAGCACCACGCGGATCGGGTCGACCTTGCCGGTCGCGTCGATGAAGCGCTCGCGTTGCGCCTCGTCGGCCTGGCGCCACAACAGGGCCACGCCCGCGACCGCGATGCCGAGCGGCCACACCCACCAGCCGTTGCCCAGCACGGCACCCGTCGCGAAGATCGCGCCGATGCCCAGCGCGGACAGGGTGATGACCGGCCCGATGTCCGACAGCCGCCGGGCCCGGCCGGGGCGTCGCCCGTCGCGGGTGGCGCTCTCGAGTCCCGGGGCGAGCACCCACGGCGGCGGTCCGGGCGGGAGCATCACCCACAGGGCGGCGTACGCAGCGACACCGGAGCCGCCGGCGAGGGTCGCCACGACGAACGCCACGCGGACCCACAGCACCGGGACAGCGAGGTGGGCCGACAGGCCCGACGCCACGCCACCGAGGACCGGGTGGCGCAGGTCGCGCCACGCGCGCCGTACGTCGTGGCGCGACGGCAACGGGCCGGGCGCAGGCGGGCCGACAGTGGTCAGGGGCGTTGTCATGATGCATCCATCGTCACACAGCGCACCCCGCCGGAGCAGGGGGAACGACCCTGATCCGACCCTGATACCGACCCCTGCCCGATGCGGCAGGATCAGGGCAGTCCCCGATGGTGCGCAGGCGCCAGACACCGCAGGCTTGGAGCCATGAACTCACCGACCGACACCGAGCACGGACCCGGCCCCTCGGGCCAGGAGCCGGGTTCCACCGGACCCCGCGTGACCCGCGACGAGGTCCGCGACCTGGGCCGGATGCGCCGTAGCCGCACTGACCGGAAGATCTCCGGCGTGGCCGGCGGCATCGCCCACCACCTCGACATCGACCCCCTCCTGGTGCGGGTCGCGTTCGTGGTCCTCACGTTCTTCGGGGGCGGCGGCCTGATCCTGTACGGCGTCGCGTGGCTCCTGCTCCCCGACGAGCACGACGGCGACGCGGTGATCAACGTCGACGAGGGGATCCGGACGGCGGCGCTCATCATCGCGGGCGTCCTCACGATTGCCTCGATGGTCGGCGACACGTTCGGAGGACCCGAGTTCCCCTGGCCGGTGCTGGTCGTCGGCCTGGTGTTCCTGGTCATCTTCGGCGGCAAGCAGGCCAAGCAGTCCCGCACGTTCCCGCCGGTTCCCGGCCAGATGGCCGAACCGCCGACGTACCCGGGCTATCGGCCGGGTCCGCCCCCGCCGCCGCGGCTGGTCGATCCGAAGCGACGGGGCCCGCTGCTGTTCCCCTTCACGATCGCGCTCGCCGCGTTCGCCATCGGAGTCGTCGCCACCTTGCACCTGGCCGGCGTCGAGGTCGCGCCGTCGGCGTACCCCGTGACCGTGCTGGGCGTGGTCGGCGTGATGCTGCTGGTCGGTTCGTTCTACGGCCGCGCCGGCGGGCTGATCTTCATCGGCCTGATCGCGGCGCTCGCGACGGCGGTGACCTCGGTGGTCGACAACGTCGACGCGGGGCAGACCGTCAAGCGACCGGACACGGCAGCCGAGCTCAGGTCCAGCTACGACGTGGGTGCCGGCGAGATCATCATCGACCTCACCAGGATCAAGGATCTCGACGAGCTCAAGGACAGAAAGCTCGACCTCGAGGCCGGCCTCGGCCGCATCGAGGTGATCGTGCCCGACGACGGCCTGCGCGTGGTCGCCGACGCCAAGATGGAAGCCGGCGAGGCGATCCTCTTCGGCCACAAGTCCGAGAACGACGACAGGGCCATCTTCGGCGACTCCGA
>NZ_JBMCZA010000168.1:9530-10559 GCF_048654705.1 Nocardioides sp. CPCC 206348 | reverse complement strand
AGGCGATCCTCTTCGGCCACAAGTCCGAGAACGACGACCGGCGCATCTTCGGCGACGCCAGCGAACCGACCCTCACGATCAACGCCGAGGTGTTCCTCGGCCAGATCGAGATCCACAGCGAGAAGGACGCAGCATGAGCACCGACGACGTCTTCGATCCGATCGAGCGGCCCCGCGAGGACCGCAAGCCCCCGGCCCGGCCGTCCGGTCGCCACGCCGTGAACACCGGACACCTGGTGATGGGCACCGCCTTCGTCGGACTGGTCATCGTGTGGGCGCTGCTCATCAGCGACACCGTCCAGCTGGACAACGCCCGCTGGATCCTGCCGCTGCCGTGGCTGGTCGCCGGTGCCCTCGGCCTGTTGGCCGCGGTGTTGCGCGGCCCCCGTCAGCACGAGACGCCCGCATGGGTCGAGCACGTCGGCAACTACGGCCACCTCGGCTCGCACCACGGCGGCGGTCCCGCCCACATGAGGGGCTGGCTGCACCGCTCGGCAGGCGACTCGGCAGGCGACTCGGCAGGCGACTCGCTGGACGACTCGGGCGACAAGGATCGCCAGGCCTGACAACCTTTGCTCACCTCCCGCCGCTTTGGACTGGTGAGAGGGGTGTTCATGGAGCGAACGGTGGTGGACGGGCCGATGCCGCAGGCAGGCGTGGACTCCGTGGGTGCGGACAGTCCCGACAGCACTGACGGTTTCGACGCGTTCGTCAGCGCCCGGGGCAGCGCGTTGTGGCGATCCGCGTGGTTGCTCACCGGCGACCACCAGCTGGCCGAGGACCTCGTGCAGACCGCGCTGGCGAAGTCGTGGCGCGCGTTCGACCGGGTCGGCATCGACGGGTTCGAGCCCTACGTGCGCCGGGTCATGTTCACGACGTACATCTCGTGGTGGCGGCGGAAGTGGCGTGGCGAACGGCCGACCGGCGACCTGCCCGAGGGGCCCGGGCACGCTCCCGACGCCGACGCCCGCAACGACCTGCTGGCCGCGCTCGAGGGCTTGCCGCGCGGACAACGCGCCGTCGTGGTCCT
>NZ_JBMCZA010000168.1:9291-9480 GCF_048654705.1 Nocardioides sp. CPCC 206348 | reverse complement strand
ATCAGCGTCGGCACCGTGAAGAGCCAGTGCTCCCGTGCACTGACCGCCCTGCGCACCTCTCCCCGCCTGCAACGAGAGGACTCCTGATGACCGAGTACGACGACCAGTGGCTGCGCGACGGACTCGCGGCCGCCGTACCCACTCCGCCGGAGGCGGCCGACCGGGCGCACCGCGCGACAGCGAAGGCGC
>NZ_JBMCZA010000168.1:3033-9221 GCF_048654705.1 Nocardioides sp. CPCC 206348 | reverse complement strand
TCTGGAGCGTCAACGGCGACGGTTCCGACCGGGCGAGTGACCCGGCCGAACCGCCGCCCGTCACCTGCCCTGCCGTCCCGGCCGCCGGCTTCCCCGACGGGGCCACCGGCAAGGTCGGCGAAGGTGTTCGGCCAGGTGCCGTCTCCGCGCGCCTCTGCCAGGGCGCGGGCACCGAGTTCGACGTACCGGACGACGCGCTGGTCACGGGCGTCGACGAGCTCACGGACACCGTCAACGGGCTCGACGCCTACCCGGCATCGGGACCGAACACCGCCTGCACCATGGACCTCGGGCCGGGCTACCAGATCGTGTTCGGCTACCTCGACGGTTCGACCGTCGTCGTCGCGGGCGAGCTCTACGGCTGCCACACGGTCACCGTCGGCAACGACGACTTCCGCAGCGATCCCGAGGCACTGTGGGCCCGCTACAGCGCGTTGCTCCGCCAGCAGCGCGACGCTTCCAAACCACCGGCGACCACCCCCGCCGCCGACCTCTCCTGCAATCCCCAGCCGTCGCCGGTGGGGCGTGCGGCCGACATCACCGAGGCGGTCTACTGCTCCGACGGTCCCGGACCGGCCATCCCCATCCCCGCAGCGGATCTCGCGGTGCTGGTGGCCGACATGCAGACTTCGGAACCGGCCGGCATCACGCCCGCCTGCTACACGCCCGGCCGGATCGTCGGGCAGACCTCGTGGGGCGACACGGTCCAGACGTCTGCGCTGTGCGGTGGCGACCGGTGGGCGATGGAGGACGACCTCGCCTGGAACGTCAGTACCGCCAGCAAGGCGATCCTCGATCGCCTCGCCGGCGAGTTCGCGCAGGCGCCGTAGGTCAGTGGGCGTCGAGTCCCGACACCCGGATGCCCGCGTGCACCTTGTACTTCCGGTTGATCGAGATGAGTACGGCGGTGAAGGGCTCGAGCACGCGAGCGAGCCGCAGCTTGCCGCCGTCGATGCCCTCGCGGCCCGTGACGGAAGCGGCGAGGTCGATGGCGACCTGCTTGCCCTCGACCGAGTCGCCGACCACGATGACGTCCTCGTCGAGGAAGTCGTCGTCGCTCCAGAGGCCGACCGCGGAGACGTTGTGGAACGCACCGACCACGGTCGCGTCGGGTGCGAGCTCCTGGGCTGACTCGGCAGCGGAGCCCTCGCCCCCCTTGACGACCTGACCGTGCGCGCCGCGCTTGTCGAAGGCCAGCGGGTTGACGCAGGAGATGACGGTCTTGCCCGCGAGCGCCCCGTCAGCAGCCAGCGACGCGACGAGGTCGTCGTGGCCGTCGTACGGAACGGCCAGCAGGACGACGTCGGCGGCCGCGATCGCGTCGGCGTTGGTGGCGCCACGAGCGGCACCGGCACCGGCCACGCCCTCGAGGCGCGAGGTCACCTCGGCCGCGGAGACCTCGGCCTTCTCGGCGGCGCGGGAGCCCAGCACGATGTCGTGACCGTGGCGTGCGAAGCGGTAGCCCAGGCCCTTGCCCTGGGGGCCGGTGCCACCGATGACGGCAACGGTGTAGCGAGGAATTTCACGGGCAGCAGCGTCAGTTGTCACGGGATCTACCTAACAGGGAAGCGGAGCGGGCGGCGACCGGCGTCCCGATGACGAGACCCTTGCGATCGTGACAGTAATACTGTCACAGTGGGCCCATGAAGCTTTCGATGCCACTCATCTATGCCGGAAATCCCCGTGAGTCCGCCGACCAGGTCGTCGCGCTCGAGAAGGCCGGACTGGACATGATCTGGGTGGCCGAGCCGTACGGTTTCGACGCCCCCACCCTGCTCGGCTACCTCGCCGCCAAGACCGAGACGGTCGAGATCGCTGCCGGCATCCTCAACGTCTACTCCCGCACCCCCGGCGCCCTGCTCCAGACCGCTGCCGGCCTCGACAACGTCTCCGGCGGCCGCGCCGTGCTCGGCCTCGGAGCCTCCGGCCCGCAGGTGATCGAGGGATTCCACGGCATCGCCTACGACCGCCCGTTGACGCGCACCCGCGAGGTCATCGAGGTGCTCCGGATGGGCCTGCGCGGCGAGCGCCTCGACTACCAGGGCAAGACCCTCCAGGTCCCCCTGCCCGAAGGCCAGGGCCTCGGCCTCGGCAAGCCGCTGAAGCTCCTCAACCGCCCCGAGCGCGCCGACCTCCCGATCTGGGTTGCCGCGCTCGGCGACAAGAACGTCGCAATGACCGCCGAGGTCGCCGACGGCTGGCTGCCGTTCCTCTACTTCCCCGAGAAGGCCCAGCAGGTGTGGGGCGATCCCCTGGCTCGCGGTGCCGCGAAGCGCTCCGCCGACCTCAAGCCGCTGGAGATCTGCGCCGGCGGCATGGTCGCGATCGGCGAAGGCCCCGAGACCAAGGCATTCCTCGACTTCATGCGCCCGTTGTATGCCCTGTACGTCGGCGGCATGGGTGCGCGCGACAAGAACTTCTACAACCAGCTCGCCTGCGAGTACGGCTTCGAGAAGGAGGCCAAGGAGATCCAGGACCTCTACCTCTCGGGCAAGAAGAAGGAGGCCGAAGCACTGGTCCCCCTCGAGTGGCTCGAGGCCGGCAACCTGGTCGGCCCGGCGTCGTACGTCAAGGAGCGGATCGCCGCGTTCAAGGAGTCGGGCGTGACCAACCTGTCCGTCTCCCCCGCCTCCGAGGACCCCGCCGCCACCATCGCGCAGATCAAGGAGTGGGTGTCCTGATGCCGGACCGCCCCACGATCTACGAGACCGAGCACGAGGACTTCCGCAAGACGGTCCGCACCTTCATGGAGCGCGAGGTGAAGCCGTTCCACGACCAGTGGGAGAAGGACGGCGTCGTCGACCGCGAGCTGTGGCGCAAGGCCGGCGCTGCCGGGCTGCTGGGCTTCGAGGTTCCAGAGGAGTACGACGGCCCGGGGATCAAGGACTTCCGCTACAACGCCGTCGTGGCGGAGGAGCAGGCCCGCGCCGGGGCGAGTGGTCCGGGCTTCTCGGTCCACACCGACATCATCGTTCCGTACCTCATCGCGATCGGGAACGACGAGCAGAAGAAGCGGTGGCTGCCCGGCACGGTGTCCGGCGACATCATCACGGCGATCGCCATGACCGAGCCCGGCGCGGGATCCGACTTGCAGGGCATCCGGACCACGGCCGTCGACAAGGGCGACCACTACGTCCTCAACGGCTCGAAGACGTTCATCAGCAACGGCATCCTGTCCGACCTCGTCATCGTGGTCGCCAAGACCGACCCTGACGCCGGTGCGCGCGGCATCAGCCTGCTGGTCGTCGAGCGCGGCGTGGAGGGCTTCCACCGCGGTGCGAACCTCGAGAAGCTCGGCCTGAAGGCGCAGGACACCGCCGAGCTCAGCTTCGACAACGTCGTCGTGCCCAAGGCGAACCTCCTCGGCGAGGAGGGCCAGGGCTTCATCTACCTGATGCAGAACCTGCCCCAGGAGCGGATCTCGATCGCCTGCATCGCGATCGCTGCGATCGAGCACGTCCTGGACCTCACCCTCGACTACGTGAAGACGCGCGAGGCGTTCGGCAAGCCGATCGGGAAGTTCCAGAACACCCGCTTCACACTGGCGGAAATGGCCACGGAGGCCTACATCGCGCGGGTGTTCGTCAACCACTGCATCGAGCAGCTGAACAAGGGCGAGGTCGACACCTCGCTCGCGTCGATGGCGAAGTGGTGGACCACGGAGCTGCAGAAGAAGATCGTCGACCAGGGCCTGCAGATGCACGGCGGCTACGGCTACATGCTCGAGTACCCCATCGCGAAGGCGTACGCCGACACGAGGATCCAGACGATCTACGGCGGCACCACCGAGATCCAGAAGGAGATCATCGGCCGGTTCCTCGGCCTCTAGATCCGCACCACCGCACGGCCCTCGAATGTCACATTCGGGGGCCGTTCGGTGTCTGGTGAGCGGCGGGACGGCAAAAGTTCCCGCCCGGCGATGATTCCGGGGTTCCCTCAGGGTCAGATAGGGAGAAATCCTGATGCCGTTGTCGGTCCTCACTGGAAGAGTTCTGCCCATGCACCGTCAGATCGCCGGAAAGCTGACCGGCCCCATCACCAAATGGATCGTTGCGGTCGTCGTCATCTTCGCGGCCCTCGCCCTCGCCCCCCTCAACGCCAAGCTGGTCGACGTCCAGAACAACGAGGCGTCCTCCTGGCTCCCCGCCTCAGCCGAGTCCACCAAGGTCCTCGAGGAGCTGTCCGACTCCGTCGACCCCAACGACATCCCGACCCTCGTCGTCTACCACCGCAAGGGTGGCCTGACCGACGCCGACCTCGCAGCGATGGACAAGCAGGCGGCGAAGATCGCGGCCGACGTCAAGGGCGTCACCGACGACAACGACGACGGCAAGGCCGACGTCTTGTCGCCCAACGTCGCCGAACAGCTAAACCTCCCCCAGCAGCTGCAGTCCACCGACGACGACGTCGCCTACCTGTACCTCGTGCTCAACTTCGGCGACGAGGGCTGGAACGCCATCCCGGACGCGGCCGACGAGATCCGTGACATCGCGAGGATCGACGGCGTGACCGTGCACCTGGCCGGCTTCGGCGGCCAGGCGGCCGACTCGGCCGAGTCGTTCGAAGGCATCGACACTGACCTGATCTTCCTGACGTTGCTCGCCGTCGTCATCATCCTCCTGCTCACCTACCGCAGCGCAGTCCTCTGGATCCTGCCGGTGCTCTGTGCCGTCTTCGCGAACTTCATCGCCACCGGCATCGTCTACCTCCTCGCGAGGTACGCCGACCTCACCGTGAACGGCCAGAGCCAGGCGATCCTGAGCATCCTGGTGATCGGCGCCGGCACCGACTACGCCCTGCTGCTCGTCGCTCGTTACCGCGAGGAGCTGCGCCGCCACGACAACCGTCACGAAGCGATGTCCTTCGCCCTGCACCGCGCGGCACCGGCCATCCTCGCCAGTGCGGCCACGGTCTGCATCGGCATGCTCTGCCTGGTCTTCGCCGAGCTGAACTCCACGGCCGGCCTCGGTCCGGTCGTCGCGGTCGGTATCGCTGCCACCTTCCTGGTGATGGTCACGCTGCTCCCCGCACTGTTGGTGATCTGCGGTCGTTGGGTCTTCGGCCCGACGAAGGAGAACCACCGCGCCTGGGTCAAGACCGGCGCCGGCATGCTCGTGGGCGGCATCGTCGTGTCTGCGCTCGGCGTCGTGCTGGGCAAGCAGGACGGCGACGCGGCCGGGACGATCGGCGGGCTGCTCTCCGGCCTCGGCGGATTCGCCGCCTTCATCGGCCTGCTCGTCCTCATCCAGGTCGGGATCGAGCACTGGACCGGCGTGCACAGCCGGCCCGACTTCGGCTCCGCCGAGCCGACGAGCTCCGGCCTGTGGGCGAAGGTGGGCAACGCCATCAAGCCGCGCCCCCGCACCGTCTGGGTGGTCACCACCGGGCTGCTCCTGGTCGCCTGCCTCGGCCTGTTCCGCCTGGACACGGGCGGCCTGTCGACCGAGGACACCTACACGAAGGAGTTCGACTCCATCAAGGGCCAGAAGCTGCTCGAGGAGCACGGCCTGCAGGACGCCTCCAACACGATCCAGGTCGTTGCCAACACCGACCGGATCGACGCGGTCGAGCAGTCGCTGAGCGGAATCGACGGACTGGGCGCTCCCGAGGCGGCCGTTCCGATCGCTGACGGTCGGTCGTACTTCGAGGCCACCATCTCCGCGGACATCTCGTCCCAGAAGGCGTTCGACATCGTCGAGGCCAGCCGGGATGCGGTGCATGCCGTCGACGGGGCCGATGCGATCGTCGGTGGAGGCTCGGGCTTCTACCTCGACACCAAGGTCGCAGCGAACCGCGACAACCTGGTGATCATCCCGCTGGTCCTCGTCGTGGTGTTCCTGATCCTCCTGGCACTGCTGCGGGCCGTGGTCGCTCCGGTGATCCTGATCGCCACCGTGGTGCTGTCGTTCGGAGCCGCGGTCGGCATCTCTGCGCTGCTGTTCGAGTACGTCTTCGGCTTCGCCGGATCCGATCCAGGATTCCCGTTGTTCGCGTTCGTGTTCCTGGTCGCCCTGGGCATCGACTACAACATCTTCCTGATGACCCGCGTCCGCGAGGAGACCGCGATCCACGGGACACGGTCCGGCTCGCTGATCGCCCTGTCCTCCACGGGCGGTGTGATCACCTCGGCCGGTCTCGTCCTCGCCGCAACGTTCCTGATCCTGGGTTCGCTGCCGCTGGTATTCCTT
>NZ_JBMCZA010000168.1:2622-3023 GCF_048654705.1 Nocardioides sp. CPCC 206348 | reverse complement strand
TCCGGCTCGCTGATCGCCCTGTCCTCCACGGGCGGTGTCATCACCTCGGCCGGTCTCGTCCTCGCAGCAACGTTCCTGATCCTGGGTTCGCTGCCGCTGGTGTTCCTCGCCGAGCTGGGCGTGGCCGTGGCACTGGGCGTCCTGCTCGACACGATGATCGTGCGATCGGTCCTGGTCACGGCCATCAACCTCGACCTCGGCGGCAAGATCTGGTGGCCGAGCAACCTGGACCGGGGCGACGCACCGGCTGAGCCGCCGGCCACCGAACCGGACAAGGTCACAGCAGGCGTGTGACCCGCAGAGGTTTCGAGACGACCTCTGCTGCCTACGATGCTTCCGCGGGCCGAACGGGCGGCCCGCGGAAGCACAGGGAGTACGACGTGAGCGGCAACGGAACACCC
>NZ_JBMCZA010000168.1:525-2538 GCF_048654705.1 Nocardioides sp. CPCC 206348 | reverse complement strand
ACGCACAGCCGCCCTCCGCCCCGACCCAGTTCGGACAGCCGCCGTACGGCCCGCCTCCGGGTGGCTACGGCGGCCCGCCGTCGTACGGCCGACCGCCGCGCAAGCGGCGCTGGCCACTGTTCCTCGGCCTCGGGCTCGCCCTGCTGCTGGTCGCCGGGGTCGCTGTCACCGGGTGGCTGTACTTCACCGGCCGGTTCGGCATCGGGCCGCTCAGCGCTTCCGACAAGGACGCCGTGTCGACCATCGTCGACGGTGTCGAGGTGCCGGAATGGGCCGACCGGGACCAGGTCGAGTGCGCCGTCGACGACCTGGTCCACGAGTCGCGCTCGGGTGAGCTCGAGGAGCGCGGCCTGATCGAGCCCGACTCCGGCGGCGGATGGATCTACACCGGCGAGTGGCAGGTGGCGGACGCGACGTCGTACTCCGAGAAGCTCCTGGACTGTTCCGACGACTGGGCCGACCAGATCGGCAAGACCTGGGAGCTCGACGACACCGACTGCCTCGACGACATCGGCACCGACACCGTGGGTGCCTACTTCGCACAGGAGTCGCTCACCCTGTCGGACGCGGACAGTGACGACAGCGCGGAGAAGGGCCACGCAGAGGCGATCGAGGAGCTCGACGCCTGCTACGTGGAGACGCCAGCCGTCCCGAAGGCCGCGGCAAAGGCCGCCTATCGCGCGGTCGACTTCACCTTCGCCGAGCAGCCCGACGCGGCGAACGGCAAGGTCGTCATCAACACCGGCGGCCCCGGAAGCTGGACGCCGCTGAGCGGCACCAGTGTCGAGATCGACACCGAGCAAGGTGACAGCCAGGCCTGTGTGCAAGCGCAGGCGGTCGCGACCTATCCGTGGGGAACGACGTCGGAGTCGCAGGCCAGGTTCTGCGGGAAGTCACAACCCAAGCGGATCTGGTGGAAGCGGGCAAAGAAGTGCACCGCGGCCCCCGGATGTGTCGCCTGGGAACTGCACTACGAGGGCTTCAAGGACTTCGCCAGCATCACCGCGCGCTACACCAGCAACGGCGGCAACTGCCTGGCCGTCAGTGGATCCTGCTCCGACACCGTCACCGTCGTTCCGGGTGGCCGCGGTCGGCTGGTCACGTGGAGCTTCCCCCGGTCCTACGACGGCGCATTCGTCGCGAAGGTCGGGAAGCTGAAGACGAGGATCAGGAACTGACGCCGCCCGCCCACCCAGTGGGTAGAACGAGTTCTAGTTTGGGTGTCCACCCGGTACCGTAGGACTCGCCATGACCGAAGGCCCCACCCCCCAACAGATCCGCCGAGCACTCGCACGTGCCGAGCGCGGAGCCGCACTCGACCTCAATGAGGCGACGGTGCTGCTGGCTGCCACGGGCGCGGACCTCGATCGGCTCGCCGCCGCCGCCGCGAAGGTGCGCGACGCCGGCCTGGTCGCCGCGGGCCGTCCGGGCGTGGTGACGTACTCCCCCAAGGTGTTCATCCCGATCACCAAGCTGTGTCGGGACCGGTGCCACTACTGCACCTTCGTCGAGACACCCGCCCAGGCCGCACGCGAGGGCCGGGCGCCGTACCTGTCTCCTGACGAGATCCTCGACATCGCCCGCCAGGGTGCCGAGCTCGGTTGCCTCGAGGCCCTGTTCACCCTGGGCGACCGGCCCGAGGACCGTTGGCCCGAGGCACAGGCGTGGCTCGACGAGCAGGGCTACGACTCGACGCTGGCCTACATCCGGGCGATGGCGATCCGGGTGCTGGAAGAGACCGGACTGCTGCCCCACCTCAACCCCGGCGTGATGTCGTGGGAGGAACTGAACCGCCTCAAGCCCGTCTCCCCCTCGATGGGGATGATGCTCGAGACCACCTCACGTCGACTGTTCGAGACCAGGGGCGAGGCCCACTACGGCTCCCCCGACAAGGACCCCGACGTCCGGTTGCGCGTCCTGGAGGACGCCGGCCGCCACGGCATCCCGTTCACCACCGGCCTGCTGGTCGGCATCGGCGAGACGCTGACCGAGCGGGCCGAGACGATCTTCACG
>NZ_JBMCZA010000168.1:0-515 GCF_048654705.1 Nocardioides sp. CPCC 206348 | reverse complement strand
CGCCACGGCATCCCGTTCACCACCGGCCTGCTGGTCGGGATCGGCGAGACGCTGACGGAGCGGGCCGAGACGATCTTCGCTCTGCGCGCCACGATGCGCGCGTACGGCGCGGTGCAGGAAGTGATCGTCCAGAACTTCCGCGCCAAGCCCGACACCGCGATGCGGCACGTCGACGACCTCGACCTCGCGGAGTACCGCGCCGCGATCGCCGTCACCCGCCTCGTGCTGGGACCGAAGGCACGGATCCAGGCGCCCCCGAACCTGGTCGACCTCGAGGAGTGCCGTGCACTGCTCGACGCCGGTGTCGATGACTGGGGCGGCGTCTCGCCACTGACCCCGGACCACGTGAATCCCGAACGCCCCTGGCCCTCCCTCGAGCGGCTGCGCTCGATCACCGCCACGTGCGGCTTCGACCTCAAGGCCCGCCTCACCATCCACCCCGAGTACGTCGTGGGCGCGCTCCAGGACGGCCAGGCCTGGCTCGACCCCCGCGTCGCCGGACACGTCGCCGCACT
>NZ_JBMCZA010000167.1:6471-8901 GCF_048654705.1 Nocardioides sp. CPCC 206348 | reverse complement strand
GAAGGCCGCGGGGTGCGCGCCCGTCCCGAGCCGCGCGAGGAAGGTGCCGACCGAGACCAGGCTGGCGATCGCGAACGCCGCCGGCAGTACGACGCCCGGCAGTCGTCGTGGCCGAGGGGTATCGGGCAGCACCGGACCCTGCACCACGGCCAGGATCGCCGCCCCGACGACGAGCAGACCCAGGATCCCGCTCGCGAACTGTGCCCACTGCGAGCCGTGCATCCCTGCGTGCGTCTCGTGCAGCCACGGAATCGCCTGCACGCCCCATCGGCCCGCGTGGGTGAAGGCGTCCCACAGGACATGGGTGGCCGATCCCAGGACCGCGCCCAGCGGCGCGAGCAGCCAGGCAGTCCGTCCGATCCGGACCCGCCCGGGCATCCGGTTCCGCACCCACGACGGCGCGGTGTCGACGAGGGCGTCGCGACCCCAGCGGTCCCAGAACCCCAGCAGGAGCAGGGTGATCGCGAGGTCGATGGTGACGAGACCGGCCAGGCTGTGCGTGAAGCCGTAGATCCCCCACGACTGCGAGAACACCGGCAGGTCCGGCGCCATCGACCCGATCACCATCGCCGAGAGCGGGAGGCCGAGTCCTCGCAACGGCAGCACCGCTGCCGGATGGGCGAGGGTGACAGGCATGCGCCGAGGCTAACCGGGCCGCGAAGCCAGGCTCAGCGAAGCGGTCAGCTCGGCGTCGAGCTCGATGCCCGCGGTTCGTCGTACGGCTGCCTTGAGGGGAACGAGGTAGCGGCCGTCCTTCGGGAACAGGGCCGTGGTGAAGTCCGTGTCGCCGATGCGGACCTCGACGGCCACCTGCCCCCAGTACTCCTGGCCCCGCGCCGCTTCCTTGATGTCGTCGCTGTCCTCGACGGGCACCGCGAGGAAGAAGTACGGCGCCGGGCCGCGCCACTCGATGACCGGGCCGGTGAAGGTGAACTCCACGTCAGCGACCGCCGTCCTCGAACGGGTCGTACTCGTAGTCGTCGTAGTAGTCGGGCGGCCGCTCGTTCCCGATCTCGCAGATGTCGGCGGGCGAGAGGAGCCCGGGTTCACCGGCCTTCTGCTCGGCGACGCAGTCGTAGAAGCCGGAGTAGTCGGGCTCGGGGTCCGACGACCCGATGGCGATGCTGCCAACGGCGATCACCGCCGTTGCGACGACACCCACGACCGCACCGGCACCGCGCGACCGCATGCCGCTCGCGACGATCGGCGGCCGCCGGGTCGCGCGCTGCGCCGGCGGCTGCTCGGACTCCTCGCCGGGCGGTTGGTACTGCTCCCACATGGCGTCATCATCGCCGATCGCGAGGTCGGCAAACGTCCGGACGGTCAGTCCCGCAGCAGCGCCGCGATCTCGTCGTACCCGCGACGCTCGGCGTGCTGCAACGCGCTGACCCCGTCGGCATCGGCGATGGTCCGGTCGGCACCGGCGGCGAGCAGGGTGCGGACGACGTCCTGGTGGTCACGACCCCCGTCGCCGAGGATCACCGCCTCCAGCAGGGCCGTCCAGCCCAGGTCGTTGACGTGGTCGAGGTCGATGCCGGTCTGGACGACGCGGCGCACGTAGTCAGCGTGGCCGCGTTCGCTGGCCGGGATCACGGACAGGCCGCCGAACCGGTTGCGGATCGTCAGGTCCGGGTGCGCGGGCAGCAGCGCCTCAAGCATGGCGACGCTGCCGGTCACGCCGGTGACCAGCCAGGGGGTGTCGTGACGGTCGTCGAGGGCGTCCGGGTCGGCACCCATCGCGACGAGCAGCTCGGCGACGGCGACCCGGTCGTGGGTGCTGGCGAGCAGGAGCGCGGTGCGCTCGTGTCCGTCGCGGGCCTCGATGTCGGCTCCGGCACGCAGGGCCACGGCGACCGCATCGGCATCGCCGCGCTCGGCAGCGCGGAGCAGGGCCGCGTCCGCGTCGGCCGGGGGCTGGGCAGTGGTCACGGTGGTCAGGATCCTCTCCAGTCGGTCGAACCCGCGCTCGCGGGCCATCTGCAGCGGGGTCAGCCCCGCGGTGGTCGAACGGTCCTGGAGCCGCACTCCGCCGGCGGCCAGCACCCGCACGGTGGTCGCGTACGACGCCGTGTCCTCGCCGAGCCACACGGCCTCGTGGATCGCCTGGTAGCCGATCCGGTTCACGTGGTCGCGATCGACGCCCGCCCGGAGCAGCTCCCCCACCACCAGCCCGTGACCGCGCTCGGCAGCACGGATCAGGCCGGTGCCGTTCCAGCTGTCCTTGGCGTTGACCTTCGCGCCGTTGCGGAGGGTGAGCCGGAGCAGCTCGAGGTGGCCCTCGCTCGTCGCGACGAGGTACGCCGACTGCTCGGTGCCGTCCTTGGCGTTGACGTCGGCGCCCTGCCGGACCAGCCGACGAGCGGCCGGTACGTCGTTCGCCCAGGCTGCGTCGCGGAGCTGCTGGTCGAGCGCGGCCTGCTGCTCGGGGTC
>NZ_JBMCZA010000167.1:4655-6416 GCF_048654705.1 Nocardioides sp. CPCC 206348 | reverse complement strand
CGCTTCATCGCGTCGGGTCGGTGACGACGTCGTACGGGCCGGAGGCGACGGCCTCGTCGAACTTGCTGTCGACGTACAGGACCCGGCCGCGCAACGTCTTCGCCGTGGTCAGCACGCGGTCCGCGGAGGACGCCTCCTGGCCGAGGGTGACCAGGCGGCTGCCGTCGGGCGAGACCCGCAGGGTCGCGATCATCCTGCTGAAGTTGCGGACCACGGTGAGCCGGTTGCCCTGGCGGACCAGGCCGTCGGCGTTGACCAGGTCGGTGTCGGTCTCGATCGCGGTGGCCTCGCCGGTGCGGGCATCGAAGCGCCACATCCGGCCCACGTT
This sequence comes from Nocardioides sp. CPCC 206348, assembly GCF_048654705.1. Lineage (NCBI taxonomy): Bacteria > Bacillati > Actinomycetota > Actinomycetes > Propionibacteriales > Nocardioidaceae > Nocardioides > Nocardioides sp. CPCC 206348. Next base: position 6,088 of record NZ_JBMCZA010000167.1, on the reverse strand, counting down.
GCCCTGCGCAACGACGAAGCCGCTGCGGTCCGCGGAGAGCACGATGCCCCCGAGGTTGAAGCCCGCCGAGCGGGTGATGGTGCCGGTCGCGTCCGCCCACAGCGTCGCCTCCCAGCCGTTCGCACCCGCGGCAACCCGGAAGACCTGCGGGTCGTTGGAGTTGGTGAAGTACGCCGCGCCGTCGGGGCCGATCGCGACGTCGTTGAGGAACGCGTCGGCGGTGCCGGGAACGCGGAGCGCGGTCAGCAGCTCGCCCTGCGGGGAGTAGACCCACAGGTCGGGGCGACCGGTGCCGATGCCGTTCGGGCCACCGGCGACGTAGACCCGTCCGGCGGCGTCGACCGTGATGCCGCGGGCCGTGTAGCGACCGTCGGTGCCGTGGCCGGCGATCCACTCCCCGGTCTGCGCCGAGGTCGCCGAGCCGCGGTGGATCTCGCCGCCGGTGACCTCGCTGACGTAGAAGAGGCCGCGGCGCTCGTCGGCACCGATGCCCTCGAACTTCGAGCCGGCGGGGTTCGCCGGGCCGACGGCGTCGCCTTCGAGCTGGTACGACGACGGGCGGCCGGGTGCGTCGGCGCTCGCGGTCGTCGTACTGCCGACGGCGAGGGCGGAGAGGGTGAGCAGGCTGCTGATGACCGTGGTGGTGACGAGGTGGGTTCGCTTCATGCCTCCACCTTGCGTCGGCGACGGGGTCCCGGACGTCGGGCGGGCGGCTACCGCTCGATAGCCAATTGGATGATGCCGCCCGCGCCCGCGATCCCTAGTCTGGATCGACCATGAACGCGACATCCACGGGGCTCACGGAGCGCCGCCGCCCCGGCGTGCACGGCATCCTCGCCCCGGCCGCGGGACTGGACCGCTGGCTGCTCGTGGTCCTGGTGGTCCTGCTCGTCACCTGTGCGGTGCGGTACGTCGACCGGCACGGCCTCGGCGCGACCGGCGTCGCCGTGCTGGCGGGTGCGCTGGTGCTCGCCCTGGCGTACGCGACCCGGGCGCTGCTCCCCGGGCGCTCCTGGTGGCCGACCGCCTGGGTGGTCGCGATGGTGGTGCTGTGGGGTGCCCTGACCACGGTGGCCCCGTCCTTCGCGTGGTGCGCGGTGCCGGTGGCGTTCGCCGTGCTCCGGGTGTTGCCGTTCCCCTGGGCGGTCGGAACGGTGGTGGCGATGACGGCGCTGTTGACCGCGGCGTGGTCGCGCATCACCGACGACACCGACCCGGTGCAGGTCGCCGGCCCGATCGGCGTCGCCCTCCTCACCGTCCTCGCCTACCGCGCGCTCGACCTCGAGACGCAGGCCCGCCAGGACCTGCTCGACGAGCTGGTCGACGCACAGGCCGACCTCGCCGAGGAGCAGCACCGCTCCGGCGCGCTTGCCGAGCGCACCCGCCTGTCGCGCGAGATCCACGACTCCGTCGGCCAGGGACTGTCGAGCATC
>NZ_JBMCZA010000167.1:1250-4613 GCF_048654705.1 Nocardioides sp. CPCC 206348 | reverse complement strand
AGCACGTCCACACGGCCGCGGCCACCGCCCGCGACGGCCTGGACGAGGTACGACGAGTGGTGCGCGACCTCGCACCCGCCGATCTCGCCGCCGACTCCACGGGCGCTGCCCTCCCCGACGCACTGCGCCGGACCGCTGCCCAGGCTGCACTCGCGATCGACACCGAGGTACGGGTCCACGGCACGCCGGTCGTGGTGGCGCCGGACGTCGCGTCCGCCCTCGTCCGCACGGCCCGGGGCGCGCTGGCCAACGTGCGCGAGCACGCCGACGCCGGCCGCGTGGCGCTCACCCTGACCTACCAGCAGGACGAGGTCGTGCTGGACGTGCGCGACGACGGCCGCGGCTTCGAACCCGACCACGTCCGGGCCGCCGGGTCCCGTGGGCGCGGGCTGACGGGGATCCGTGACCGCGCCGCGTCCCTCGGCGGGCAGGTCGACGTCGAGAGCGCTCCGGGCGAGGGCACCACTGTCTCGGTGCGCTTCCCGGTCACGAAGGAGGAGGCGCCGTGATCCGGATCGTGCTCGTCGACGACCACCCCGTCGTGCGCGCCGGGCTGCGGGCACTCATCGACGGACAGGCCGACCTGTCCGTGGTCGGTGAGGCCGACGGACTCGACCGCGCGCTGGCCGTGGTCGCGGCGGACCGGCCGGACGTCGTACTCATGGACCTGAGCCTGGGTGCCGGCCAGCCCAGCGGCGCCGAGGTGACTGCTCGGTTGCGGGCGCTCGCGACGCCGCCCGAGGTGCTGGTGCTGACGACCTACGACACCGAGTCCGACATCCTGCGGGCGCTCGACGCCGGGGCGCGCGGCTACCTGCTCAAGGACGCGCCGCCCGAGGAGCTGTTCGCCGGGATCCGCGCGACGGCCCGCGGTGACACGGTGCTCGCGCCGTCCGTCGCCGCCACGCTGGTCCGCCGTACGACGCCGGGCGCCACCACCATCACCGAGCGCGAGGTCGAGGTGCTCGAGCTGCTGTCGCGCGGCCTCGGCAACAAGGAGATGGCGCGCGAGCTCTTCGTGTCCGAGGCGACCGTCAAGTCCCACCTGTCGCACATCTACACCAAGCTCGGCGTCGACACCCGGGCCGGCGCCGTGGCGGCCGCGATCGACCGGCGGATCATCCGCTCCTGACCCAGCCTTCGTGCGCTCGTCCGGGTCAGGTGTAGTCGAAGGTCAGCAGCGCCAGGCGTTCGACCGGTTCGAAGAACAACAGGATCCCGTCGGCGCCGGCCGTGCGGTAGTGCCAGCCCGGCACCTCGGCGACGAAGTGGAACCGACGGCCGGCCGGGCTCATCGGGGTCGCGGTGGACTCGTCGCGGGAGAGCTCGATCGGGAAGTCGTCCATGGCCCAGTTGCCGGCGCCGGCAGCCCCACCCAGCTGGCACAGCACCGGGACCGGACGGGTGTTGCCGTACGCGGCCACGCCGCGCCGGTCCAGCCGGACCAGGGTGTCGTTGCGGGCGAACCACCGCCGGGTGGCGTCGTACGACCTCGCCTGCTCCTCACCGAAGGCGCGGAGTCTGTCGTAGGCGGGCCCCTCCATGGGGGCGTCGTCACGGTCGTAGGAGAGAGCGAAGTAGCGCTCGTCGCCGAGGAAGCGCATCCGGTCACCTTCGACCCGGAACGGCATCCAGTTCTCACGGAGCATGCCGGTCGGGTCCGCGGCCGCCGCGACCTCGGCGGTGCGCCAACCGATGGTGACCTCGTCCGGCTCGATCGGACTGAGCAGGTGGATCCAGCCGGACCATCGCTTGTTCACCCGCGCCAGGTCGATCGAGACGAGCGGATGCACGTGCGCGGCCAGCCACTGCTGGTCGTCGACGAACACGTCCGCGGCATCGGGAAGGACGCGCAGGCCCTTCGCCGGCCAGTGCAGGTCGTGCTCGGCCTTGCCTCTGCGCATGCGCGCCAGCCTGTCAGCCCTTCTCGACGGCCGCCAGCACCTTGTCGAGCTTGGCCTTGAGGTCGGGGACCTCGTCGAGCAGCACCAGCTTGTCGTTCAGGTCACCGAGCAGCGTCTGCACCTCGGACAGGACCACCTTGGTCTCCGCGAGGGTCGCGTCGACCGTGGCGAGCTTCTCGTCGACTCCGGTGAGGGTGCCGTCGACGGTCCCGAGCGTCTGGTCGACATTGCTCAGTGCGGTCTCCGCCGCCTTGAGCGTCTTGTCGGTCCGCTTGAGGATGTCGGCAACAGGATTCAGTCCCACGGTTTCTCCTTGTCGTACGTCGTTGTGCCCACCTTCTCAGGCAAGGCGTCCCAGGACCGGCTCCGACTCGAGCAGGCCGGCATCGCTCGGCGCCTCGCCGAGGCCGAACACCTTCTCGTGCTGCTTCTGCCGCCACGCCAGGTGCGCCTCGGCCGGCTTGTCGAAGCCGTAGCGGGCGCGGGCCTCGGCAGGCGTGAGGACCTCGGGGTTGGCCGGCGCGACGCCCCTGAAGACCGGCGTGACGACCTTGATGGTGCTGGGCGAGAGCAGTGCGAGGACCCGCAGCTGCAGGCCCTTGCTCAGCGCGATCGCCATGAAGGTGGCCCGCAGGATCGGGCGCACCGCGATGTCGACAGCGCGACGCTGCGGCAGGTCGCCCATCTCGCGCATCCAGCCGGGCAGGGTGGCGATCACGCCGGCGGTGAAGAACTTGCCGACGACCCACTGCGCCGGGCGCAGCACCAGCGGCACCTGGACCAGCTGGTCGATGTCCATCAGGTGGTGCATCGCCTTCTGCGCGATCGGCGAGCCGGACATCAGCGGGTGCATCCGCTCGTAGTAGGCGTGCAGCTCGGCGCGGTTGCGGGGCACGTCGTCGGGGTTGCAGGTCTGCAGCTCCGCTGCGATCGCGCACTCCTCCCAGAACCGGAGCTCGTCGGCTTCCGACAGCTTCCCGGGGCCGTACATCTCGTAGGCCTTGAGGACCGAGTGCCAGCCCGTGACGAGGATCCACAGCTGCGAGTCGGGGTCGTTGGCGTCGTACTGCCCGCCGCCGTACGGCTCGGTGCCGATCGCCTTGCTGTGCACCTTGACGAGGACGTCGGCGGCGCGGCTGGTGCTGCGGCTGTCGCCGAAGGCGACCAGCGCGAAGTAGTGGATGGTGCGGTCGTAGCGGGTCTTGGGGCGCTTGTAGATGTCCTGGGTCCGGTCGACGGAGGCGACGAGGTTCGGGTCGAGCTCCTCGACGACGACGGCCCGGCTGAAGCCGATGGTCAGGGAGGTGGGGTAACCCCACACCTTCCAGGCGACCGAGTCGGGGCCGAAGAAGCCGTAGTCCTCGGCGGGAGTGATCTCGCGCTGCTTGCGAAGTGCCATACCGACAGAATGCTACAGTTGTGTAGTAAATGGAAGACCTATCGCTCACCTAAGGTGTGA